>JBBRHI010000423.1:0-3471 GCA_038222995.1 Bacteroidia bacterium
GGTAGCCGGGAAATTTTTCTGCTTTAACAGGATTTTGAATACATTTTTCGTATGCTATGGCATAGTGAATTTTGTTTTTATTTTTTTCTGTTGACATTTTTTTAATTATTTATTGCGTTATAGTCACGAAGGCAAAAACTAAGCTATCCATTGATCTCGATTGTGTAGTAAACCGGGTAAACTCTGTTCGGCAGTCGTCTGACAGAACGAGATGCCTAAGCATGTTTAATTTTCGGCAAAATCAAATTATCTCAATAGTAGGTTGCCCCACTTAAATAAGGTGTATAGCTTGTATTATCCGGATCGGAGTAAACAGGAACGCTCATCACGGCAATTTTTGAATGATTAACCAGCTGCTGTGTGTAATCGCCTTTGAAAATCTGGTCTGCACTAAAATCATGAGTTGTCATAATGGCAATCAGGTCAGCTTTGTTTTCATCTGCATAATTTAATATGGCTTCAGTAAAATTACTCTCGAATAAGCATGCCGTTTTGCACTTAACTCCAAGCTCTCCCAAATACTTTTCTACTTGGTCTACGTATTGTTTAATCTTATATTGCCAGTCTTCATCCTTGTTTTTTGTATATCCGGCAATAAATACCGTTGAATCAAAAAGTTTGGCAACCTCGTAAATATAATCCACTTTTTGTCTTGAATTAAACTCAAGCCGGATAGGGAGAATTATGTTTTTAAAGCCATTGATCTTCGCTTTGTTCCGAACTGTAATTACCGGGCAGCTCGCGTGGCTGACAACACGATAAGCATTGCTGCCTGAGAAAAATTCATTAATGCCCGATCTGCCATGCGTTCCCATTACAATTAAATCGAATTTTTCATGATAACTTTTATCACATATTTCTTTATAAACATTGCCATGCTTTACGGCTTTGGTTATATGTATGTCACTGTTTTCACTAATCATTTTATCGAGCCTTTCAGAAACCTGGGAAGTTACTTTCCCATAAAATGTTTCTCCTATTTCTATAGGCGCCGTGGTGTCCACGTCAGGCTCCTTTGTTATTACATACAACAGGCATATTTCTGCATTATTGGTTTGTGCAAACAATGCGGCTTCCTTGAAAGCATGGTCAGATGTTTCAGAAAAATCGACAGGTACAAGGATTTTGTTAATTTTAAATTTTGTCATACTATTTCGTGTTTAGTTTATTAAAATGAAGACACAGCTTCAATTGATTTTAAATTATTATTTTTCATTTTCCAAATACAAACTCACTGTGAATTACCTTGCTAATACATTTTTTTAATTCCCGATAATCAGATGTTTTCTTGCAGCCAAATTGACGGCTTCATCCTCCTGGAAATTCCGTTAGTTTAACAAAGGCCTTTATTATAGCTGCAAGCATTATTTATTTTATTTCTATTTTAAATAAATTAATTTACCTTAAAGGTCGCTGATAAACCGAGGTAAGTGTTACACAATTTCAGAAATCACTTACATGATTCACGCCTTTTTAGGTCAGATTTTTTTTGGCTCTGGCGCGCAGTAAAAATTAGCTTTTCGCCCGCAGCTTTTTTTTGAAAGATTTATCAGTTAAACCTTATAATTTACTCATGTGTGAATTATGTAAATCTTTGTAATCATTAAGTAACCTTTTTTAAAACGACGAGCATAATTTTGCATTGTAATTACATGATTCACAATTTTACTGATTCGATAATGAGCTAAATAGTATTAAAAAAATGGCGAAATTAAAATTTTACATGAAGAGAAGAATTAAACTGTAAAACATTACGCCGCAATTATTCTGGTATTTGTAAATCTTAAAACTAAATCAATAATTCATACAATTAAAACAAAACAAAATGAAACGAAGTATAAACAGTTTATTAGGATATACCATTAAAGGAACTAATGGAGAAATTGGAAAAGTAGAGGAATTCTATTTCGATGACCGAAGCTCAACCATTCGGTACATGGTTGTAAAAACGGGTGGATGGTTTTCTGAAAAAAAAGTTTTGATTTCGACCGAAGCATTTCAAAAACCTGATTGGGAATCAAAAACATTTTCGGTAAATCTTACTCTGGAAAAAATAAAAAACAGTCCTGATATTGACACGGAAAAACCCGTTTCGCGTCAGCAGGAAGATTTGATGCGCGGATACTATGCCTGGCCAAGCTATTTCGGATACGGGATGTACGGATATGGAGGATTCGGTTTGTGGGGCTATCCGGCGTTTAGAGAAAGTGAGATAGAAAACGAAATGAAACCTATGAAAGCAAACGAACAGGTGTATCACAATCCACATCTGCGAAGCACACATGAAGTTACAGGTTACCATATTCATGCAACAGACGGTGACATAGGTGAAGTGAAAGATTTTATAATTGATGATGTAACATGGAAAATTCACTTTCTTGTTGTTGAAACAGGCAACTGGTTTTCGGGAAAAGAAGTGCTCATTTCGCCACAGTGGATTAAAGATGTAACATGGGAGGAACAGAAAGTTACCATCTATCACACAAAGGTCGAAGTGAAAAACAGTCCCGAATATGATTCTTCACAACCGGTAAATGATATTTTTGAACATTCAATGAATGATTATTATGGAAAAGAAACTTATCAATGAAAATTAAATTTGCCCGCAAGTACAAAGTGCAAATACAGTTCTTAGATCCTCCAGGAACGTATTTAATAAGTGGCGCCCCTTATTGAATTTATAGAAGAACAAGAAATTGGAAAGGGAAGACACTCAAAAAATAATGGTTTCCATTGATTTTTACATAGGCCAACCTATAGAAGAAAGTCCATATTACGGTTATCACCGATTGGCAGAAGCAGCAATTAAAGCATTACGCCCTGGCATTAATGATCTGGAATCTGCGGTGTTGAGTTTAAATGTGCTAACTGATCTGTTCTCCTTTCAAATAAATCACTTTATAAAAACAGGACATAAAAACGAAATAGGAACTATAATTGTTTAAAGTATTAAATGATCATTTGAGATACTTTTTAGAGAATGCTATTTCTCAATTTAGCAATATGCTAAGAGCACAAGATATATTCAACAAGCGATGCAGCTATATATGGAGCTGCAAACTGACATGATGTGTATGTAAAACATACTGAATTGGATAGTATACTATTGAATGAGGCGAATTTGAGAATAACAAAAAGAAATTTTAGCAATGACCCTTATGCAAATGAAAAAAACTGGGCGTAAAAAAAATATTTTATAAAATGACTATTTTATTAACCATTGTTTTCACTATCGGATACCTAGCTATAATACTGGAAAATAAGCTACAGATTAACAAAGCTGCTACTGCCTTATTTACCGGTGTTACATGTTGGATTATTTACACATTCAATATAGGTGATTCGAAAACTGTAACAGAACAACTTCTTGATCAGTTGGGAGAAATTTCAGCGATTCTTTTTTTTCTACTGGGCGCAATGACCATTGCCGAACTAATAGATAGCCATAATGGCTTCGCTCTCATTACCCAA
>JBBRHI010000424.1:0-3455 GCA_038222995.1 Bacteroidia bacterium
CAAACCAACAGTAATAGTATGTTATAAAAGGGTTTTAACTTCATTCAGTTAATTAACTAAAATCTTTTTTATAATTCCTTTTTGCATCGTTAGCATTCTATTCTTTTTGTATGTTAAACGCTTCTCGATACAAAAAATTCAAAAAAGAATTTTTACTCGAAGTGACAAAGCGCATAATAGGATGTTTAACCAAATTCATTTTTAATCATATCTATCTGTGCCGTCTGCTTTCCATTCTTCATTCTTTATTATTGTTTCTTTATATCGAAGAGACAAGTTTTAAATAAGATGTTTAACTAAATCTGTCTTTATCATTTCTATCCGCGTTCCATTCTTTAGTATATGTTTTTCTATGCACCTATGCGGTTAAACCTGTTTAAAACATATACCCCAAAATCAATTTCGCATAAAAAGGCGTTCCCGGTGTATAATGTAATTGATCCACGGCACTCACTTCATTTTTCAAACGGGTTTCTGTATCAAACTGTGCTTCGTTCCAGTTTACATTAAACAGGTTTTCAATGGCAATACCAATTTTATAATGCTTTGTTTTATAATTTGCCGTCAGGTCAAATACATCGTAGCCGTGTGCAACAATGGTATTGTCGTCGTTAGCCGGCCTGTCTTTCATAAAACGGTAACGGATGCCGCCTTCAAAACCCTTATATTTAAAAGTTAGTCCGCCAACAGAAGTTAAGGTTGGCGCTAAAGGAATGTAATAATTGGTTGCTAACTGAGAGCCGAGCATACGGTCAATAAATCTTCCTTGCGAGGCGTTCACATCCAGGTCTAAAAATAGCCAGGGCATTAACTGTGACCTTACACTAAAATCGATCCCGTACCGTCTGCTTGGCCCCCTGTTTTCGGTTGTTCCGTCATCACCAACATATACCAATTCATTACTCAAGTCCATACCCCATATAGCTGCCGAAACTACTGTTTTGTGAATATTAAATAAGGTCCCGATCTCTGAGCTCACCGCCAGCGGCAATTGGTGTTGTCCTTTGTCCTGAACCGACGAACGCGCATCGTTAGAGTGATAACCGCTTCCTGTATTAAAAAAGAATTGCAGCTTATCGCTTACGGTATAAATTAAATTTAATTTGGGGTTAACGGCAGACTGGTAATTAAAGCCTGAATAGTTTTTGTGAGCGGAATCGGTCGGTAACTGATCTTCCACATCAAACACAAAATAATCGTAACGCGCACCCACTTCTGCCCTGAAATGATTGCTGAAACGGAATACCTCATTAAAATAAACCGCGTTAGAGCGCTGATGAATTAAAGCATGAGCAGTGGCAGAAAGCCTTTCTCTTTGAGGGGCATGCCATAGCTGGTTTTCTATTTCATCGGAACGGAAGGTAGCCCCGATCGTAAATTTATTGTACATGTTAAACAACTTATGGCCGACAGAGTATTTTGTGTTCAAGCCTTTAATGGTTCGGTTGTCGTCCTGCTCTATCATATCGCCGTTAACGGGATCTTCAAGAAAAAAAGTAAAATCAGAAAACAATTTGAAACGATAGGTGCAGGCATAAGCCTGAGTTTCAAATTCGCCCGAACCTAATTTAGTGCTGTAACTTAAATTATAATTATTACGTTGGGTTGTACCGCCTTCGTTGGGGTCAATACTTCCGTAACGTGATATTATTCCTTGCGCCACCGCGCGTTCAGGAATTTGGCCTGATGCATTCCAGGAAGAGCCGAAGCCGGTTACCGAAAATTGGATCTTACTGTAATCATTAATGGCAAAGGTAGTTTTAGAAAATAAATTCACCCGTTTAAAATCCTGGTTAATTTTAAAATACCCGCTGTTATTAATAACATCAGCCGCAAAGTAAGAGGATATTTTATCGCTTTTGATGGGTAAATTTAAAAGCGCTAATCCTCTTGTATTTGTTAACGGATGAGCACTTGTGGGCACAGAACCACCCTCGAACTGAATTAAATTGCCGGGTAAGGAATCATACGTTTTAAAAGCTACCGCTGCCCCTGTGGCAAAATCGCCATAAAGGGGGGAAGAGGTTCCTTTAAATATGTTCATGCCTTCTACCACTTCGGGTATTAAAAAGTGTAAGTCGGCATACCCTTGTCCGTGTCCGTGGCTCGGCATATTAACGGGGATCCCGTCTACAAAGGTTGCTATATCCGTTCCATGATCGCAATCGAACCCGCGAATAAATATTTGTTCTGCTTTGCCGCCGCCGGCATGTTGGGCTATAAATAAACCGGGCACTAAGCGTAACAGGTCCTGCGCCGAATTTTTAGGACGGTTAGCAAAGCTTGATTGGCTGATGTAGGAGGATGAAGCTGCAGATACGGGCCTATCGGCTGCTATGGCAACTTCGGTAAGGCTTACCGATTTATTGGTAAGTGTAATATTTAAATTAATAGTATCTGAGGTTGGTAAATTTAATGTCAAAAATTGTTTATCGTAACCTGCCTTTTCAAATTCAAGGTCATAAGTTCCGATCGGGATATTGACAAAGAAAAAATTTCCTTTATCATCTGTATGTGTATGGTTGTTGGTTTTATCAATATTAACCACCACATCTTCCAGCGGCTTGCCGGCTGCTGATGTAATGGTCCCTTTAAAGGAAGTAATTTGTGCTTCTGCAATAAAGAAAGCAACTAAAAATAAAAAAGTAAAAAGTAATTTAGATTTTGTAAAGAGTAGACGCATATAATTAATTTAATAACTATTAAAAAATAATACTAAGTGGAAATGCACTGTTAGGGGTATAACAGTTTTGATTTAATAATAAAACTCGGAGTGAATTTGAGTATACAAAAAAATAAATGCTTACATAAACATTTACATCGGTGACTCATTCATAAATTTTAAAACAAATTAATCCTTAGCAACGTGGCGGGAGCAAGGGGGTAGAGATATAAACATCCGTCGAGACGTTTATATAAGGAGAGTTAACCTCCATGGTTGGATATAGGAAAGGAATAAATAATACTTCGTTTGTTTTTATATGAGCAGCCAACATTTCATGGCTTATAACAGCACTTTGTTTCGAATCACTTTTTTTAGCTTCCTCATTTAATTCAAGGTGAAGGTGGTAACGGCCGTTCTCTAAATGGACGGTTGCCATGTGGGCGCTGTTAAAAAAGGTATGGGCCAATGCATCTTTCACCAAGGGTAGGGTAGGTTTAACCAAGCCAAACACATATACACCGAGCATCAGTAAAACCAATACTTTTTTTAGTGAATGTGTGTGTTGTTTCTGCATTTCGAGTGTATATACGTACCGTTTTATACTTTGGATTTGCTAATTTACGAAAAAAGTGCGCTCAATAGTCCAGTACAATCCTATTAGTGCAATTAAAGCGGAAACCGGGATCACGATGCGTTTACGGTACCAGGGTTTTTGCGAGAACCACTTTCCTATTAAAAACCACATTAACAAAATAACGACAATCTGTCCCAACTCTACGCCCACATTAAA
>JBBRHI010000425.1:0-3449 GCA_038222995.1 Bacteroidia bacterium
TAAACAAAACAATTGAGCCGCCGAGATGGGTTATTTTATTTGCATAATATAATCCGGTTATTTGATTGTCTATCAAAACACTTACATCCCTCAGGCTGATATTATTTGCAGTAATAAATAATTGATATGGTGTTAGGGGTATAGTATCCCGGGATGTGTTTTCAACATTAAGAACAGGTGCGCCCCGATAAGTATGCATTAAAAATGATACACCGTTGGCATAAAAATCATTGATGCCGAATTTGACCCGATCAGGGTGAAAATTATTTGTAGTGACATCCAAACTTTTTATTACCGCATTAAAACTATTCCCTGCAAATGAGTCACGAAAATTTAAAGTAACGTTATTAAAAATTAACTGCTTTAAACTCAATTTCATTTCTGCAGTATCGATATTCGGTGTTGTGGATTTATTACCGGTAAATGCATTTACAATAAATTCATAATTAAAAGCAGAATCTTTTTCCCCACGCGAAATATTAGCGATAATATTTTTAAACTCTGCTTTTTTAATGTCTGTATTGCCGCGAATAAGTGCAATCATATCGAGGTCTACCCGGAGCTCCTCACCATAAAAAAGCGTATCGTTCTTTTGGTCGCCGAAATAAATATTTTTCAGCTCTACCCATTTCGGTAAACTATAATCTATCGAGCCGATTTCTACCTTAGTTTTAAATTTATCGCGCAGGTTAATTTCAGCGCGGTTCCTTACAAATCTTCGGCCCGGAGATGTATTGATAAATATTAAAATGCCCGCAATAAGCAGGAACATAACAAGCAGGATCCACAGAAGAATCTTCCCCGTTTTTCGTAAAAGTTTTTTAGAGCCTGACATCCCGTTTAAAGAAGTTTTATTCAAAGTCAATTTATAAGCAGTTGTATTACTGCTCCTATATGAAATTTTTGTGCCTTGAGCAGATCAGGGTCAAGCGCCTGTTTTAAGATGAAAAATTACTGCATTTAGAATTGAAATGGGGAAATATGTGTATGGAATTACACAGGGCTATTTTATTAAAAAAGATGGATCTTATGCCGGGATATCCTAACCCGGGCGAAATAGTTGAAGTTTAAAAAAATAATCTGTCGAAAATCCTTTCACCGGCGTTATGTTTTATTAGGGTTTATTTGACAGAATAGGGGGTTAAAATGTTTAGGTGCCAAGCGAATATGTAGTTTTTTATTTTCGTGTATTTTATTTTAATACTTATAAAAATCAGCTGCTCATTCTCAAATTTTCTTTCCCTCAATCTGCTAATCCCCGGCTAATATATTATCAGTAATTTTGTATGAGAAAAATATCGTTTTTACACTTTAGAATGTAAAATCTTATTCTCAGGTCGTCGGACTTTTATTTTGCAGGTTTTATTTTCTAAATCAGCGAATCTACAGTTTTGAATTTTTAAAGATCAGGACGCTTTTTTCTTTTTTGTTTCAATGCTTGCTTTCAATTGCTCCATCAAATCTTTTGCTTTACTGTGCACAATTTTCATAACAGGCCCGGCAGTTTTTTTACCTTTTGATTTTGCATTGATCACTTTCATCAATGAAGCATTATAGCTGTCTTTGTATTTTGAAATATCAAATTTTCCGGAAAGTTGACCAACGAGAGCTTCGGCCATTTTTAGCTCTGCCGGTTTTACTCCGGATTTTGAAGGGAGGTGCAAATCTGTTGTTTTCCTGATCTCTTCATGAAAGCGGATACGGTTTAAAATGATTACGTCATCTGTTGCACGCAGGATTGCAAGATGCTCTTTATTACGCATCACAAAACTGGCTACACCCGCTTTTTTTGTTTTTAATAAAACCTCACGTAATAATGCATAAGGCCTCTCGCCGGCTTTTTCCGGTGCGAGGTAATACGGCATCTCATAATATACACTGTCGATTTCTTCAGCTTTTACAAAATCCGTTATTTCGATGAGCTTGGTTTTTACCGCGCTGGCTTTTTCAAAATCCTTTTCATCCAGCACTACGTATTTATGGCCTGTATTATACCCTTTTACAATATTTTCCCATTTTACCTCTTTTCCCGTCGTTTCATTGACACGCATATACTTAATATGGCTGTTATCCTTCTTGTCCAGCATATCCAGGTCAATATTGCTTGATTCTGTGGCGCTGTAAAGTTTTACGGGAATATTTACCAGGCCGAAGCCGATAGCGCCTGTCCATAATGGTCTCATGATAGTAGTTTAATTGGTTTCCAATATTTTCATGATCATTTTTTCTTCAGCCGTAAGATCCGCTTTCCCATCGTTCACCTCAATCGCGTCCAGGTCATTAAAGTATTTTGCCAGACTTTTATTCTCATATAATGATATGATAAGCGGATGCACGTAATATTTTTTGCAAACTGTTCGGGTATTACCTAAATGTTCGGCCACTTTATCCAGCGCCTCTACAATATTTTTCTTTGACGCGGATTCTGTATCTGCAAACCCTATTTCCCTGAATGCTAAAAATGCATTTACCGTACCTGACCAGGTTCGGAAATCCTTAGCGGTAAAATCACTGCCGCTGATCTCTTTAATATAGTCGTTTACCATGCCGGAATCAATACTGTGGTGGCTTCCATCCTCAGCATAAAACTGGAAAAGCTCTTTGCCGGGGATATCCTGACACTTATGAACAATCCCAGCCAGCTTTTTATTTTTCAACGTTATATCGTGCTTTACTCCTTTTTTTCCTACAAATGTAAACTTGACCTTGTCGCCCGAAAACCGGACATGCTTATCCTTGAGAGTTGTCAGCCCGAAAGAACCATACAACTTTTCATACACATTGTTTCCCACGCGAATGTTCGTTCTTTCCATCAGTGCCACGACGGTAGCGAGCACTTTCTTTTTTGTAAGTCCCTGTGTGGCAAGATCCTTTTCCAGTTGCAGGCGAATATGTGGCAATGCATTTCCAAATAAAAGCAACCGATAAAATTTAGTATGGTTTCGCAAGGCATTCCAGGCCGGGTGATAACGGTATTGCTTTCTCATTTTTACATCTGTTCCCGTTGCCTGCAGGTGGCCGTTCTCTAAAGCACATATCCATACATTTTCCCAAGCAGGCGGAATCACCAGGCTTTTAATCCTTTGGAGATTTGACTTATCGGTTACCTTTTTATCTTCACGAACATATAAAAAATCTTCTCCTTTTTTTTTGCGCACAATCCCCGGCAAAGTGTCGTGCACATAAACAAGGTTGACAGCCTTTGCCGTTTTTACGGGATCGTTTATGATTTTTGCTATTTTCTTTTTCGGGAGGTTCACTACCATTTCATCTAATTCTGTCATTGCTGTCGCAGTCTTGGTTTAAAAGACAATTATCCTATAGAAACTTCTGTGCCTGCATTGAACGGGAATAATTTTACTGCTGTTTTAACCCTTTTTAATATTTTTTCCTCAAACCATGAGTAAATATTTCTACGTAATTGTTGTTATACACATAATCTGCGGCTA
>JBBRHI010000426.1:0-3448 GCA_038222995.1 Bacteroidia bacterium
CTTCACTATTTCTGAAAGCTTTGTTTCCCAATCTTTATAACGTGAAATAGTTTTACCCGGTTTATAAAAGTGTTGAAACCATGATGGTATGTTTGCCGCTGTGATGCCGCTCAAATCGCCGGCATAATGAGTTCCGTTAAAATCAAGCATGGTACTTCCGCCGATTGCTAAAAATCCTTTTTGAAATAATTCATTCGGGAAATCATAATGCGACATTGCCAATATTTGCCTCATGCTTCCACGCTTAAATGCTTTCAGCATTTCTTTCGTAACCGGTATATATTTACTGGCAGCGTCCGATGTACCTGAGCTTAAGGCAAAATATTTAATGTGATTAGGCCAGCAAACATAAGGCTCACCGCGCAATGCCCTAAACCACCATTGCTTGTACATACTGCTGTAATCATGTATTTGAACTGTTTCCTGATACTCGGTAACCGAATTTTTGGAACTCAATAATTTGGTAAAATGATAATGTTCTCCAAAGGCCGTGTATTGAGCCTTAGTCATTAATTTTTTTAAAACCTTTGTTTGCTGCGCATAAAAATTTGTACGCTTAGGAAGTTTTCCGCGCGTATCAACAACTGTTTTTATGATGGAACCAAGTATTGCCATTTTTTTCTATTAGAGAATCAGGGAATTAAAGAGCTGCTGGATAAATTACTAATTCCGCAACTCAATAAATCTCCAACTATTTTAGGTATCTGAAATCCTGATTATTTTTAATAGCTTTTAAAGAAGCCACAATCAACTTAATAACATTTTCAACGTCGTCCTTATGCACGGTTTCCACTGTAGTGTGCATATAACGCAACGGTAATGAAATCAACGCACTGGCTACACCTTCATTACTGTAAGCAAAAGCATCAGTATCCGTACCTGTACTGCGACTCGCTGCCTGTCTTTGAAAATCGATCTTTTCTTTTTTGGCAGCATCAATAATTAATTTTAATAAATTGTTCTGCACCGCAGGCCCGTATGAAACAACAGGTCCTTTGCCGCACGCCAAGTCACCGCTTACTATTTTATTCATCATCGGTGTTTGTGTATCGTGGCACACATCCGTAATAATGGCTACATTAGGTTTTATTTTGTGGGCTATCATTTCAGCACCCCGCAACCCGATTTCTTCCTGCACCGAATTTACAATGTATAAACCAAACGGTAATTTTGTTTTGCTTTCTTTTAATAAACGCGCTACTTCAGCGATCATAAAACCACCTACCCTGTTATCTAAAGCCCGGCCAACAAAAAAACGATCGTTCAGTACCATAAACTCATCATCGTAAGTTACAACACATCCTACATGCACCCCCAGCTCTTCTACTTCCTTATCGCTTTTACATCCAAGATCTAAAAAAATATTTTTCAGTGTGGGTGTTTCTTCCCTTGCCGCATCGCGTACGTGAATTGCCGGCCACCCGAAAATGCCCTTTACAATGCCTTTATCTGTATGAATGTTAACCCGTTTTGATGGAGCTATCTGATGATCGCTTCCTCCGTTTTTACGCAAATAAATAAACCCGTCTTTGGTAATGTAATGTACAAACCATGAAATTTCATCGGCATGCGCTTCAATAACTACTTTGTAAGGCGCAGCCGGATTAATTACACCAACCACCGTGCCGTAAGTATCTACAAAATGTTCATCGATATACGGACTGATATAATTCAGCCACATTTTTTGCCCTTCACTTTCAAAGCCTGTAGGTGAAGGATTATTTAAATAGTTTTCTAAAAACGTAAGCGAATTTTGAGGAAAGAAGCTTTTCTCTTTCTTGGGTGTTTTCTTTGCCATACAGTGTATTTATATAAATTTTAAATATATAAAAAACTATCAAAAAAGCCGTCAAAAAAAAGCACAAAAAATTAACGGTAAAATGAGGAATGTTTAACCTCAATATACTATTGATTTACAAAATACTATCTTTACCGCTTTATGGATAATGCAATAGTTGAAATATATACAGACGGTGCCTGTAGCGGAAACCCCGGCCCGGGCGGTTACGGCATTGTTATGAAATATAAAGGGCAACGCAAAGAATTGTCGCAGGGTTTTGTAAAAACTACCAATAACCGCATGGAATTATTAAGTGTGATCGTTGCTCTGGAAACTTTGAAAAAAGAAGGATTACACGTTGTCTTTTATTCTGACAGTAAATACGTGGTGGATGCCATTAATTTAAAATGGGTTCACAATTGGGTAAAAAAAGGCTTTAAAGACAAAGCCAACCCCGATCTGTGGAAACGCTTTTTGGAAATTCATAAAAAACATAACGTCACATTTACCTGGGTAAAAGGGCACGCATCGAATGCGGAAAATAACCGTTGTGATGAACTTGCCGTGGCAGCGAGCAAAAGTCCGAATAGGCTTATAGACGAAGGATACGAGCTTTCCAAAAAAAATGCGGGTTTAGGAATTTAATTCTAAAATTTCAAAAAACCGTCTATCTGCAACTCAATTACTTTTAAGGTTTCTTCATCTTTAATACTGCCTGTGGTTTCCAATAGTGTATCTACCCTGCTGATAGGTAGTTTATTATGGTACACATTTACTTTAAGGTAATTTAAAATATTGGTTAAATGCTCCAAACCCCTTAAATTTCCGGCTCTACCGGAAGATACACCCACTAAACAGGCTTTATTATCCGTCCACATACGGGGAGGCACCGCATCTAAAAATACTTTTAAAATACCGGCAAAACTCCCGTTATATTCAGGACTCACAAAAATAAATTTATGTTGATCGATGATATCTTTATCAATTATTTTTTGAAATTCGGGAGAGCGTTTTCCGTACAGATCGCTGCTTATAAAAGTATCGGGCAAATCTTTTAAACTGAGGTAATTAACAGTTTCTCTTTTGGCCTTTAAAACAGCCGCATAATGTTTGGCTATTTTTTCAGTATGGCTGTCGGGGCGGTTTGTAGCCGATATAACTGTAATTGAACTCATTATATTATTAACATTTTGGCGAAGTTATGAATTTTACTGTTAAAAACTAAAAACAGATAAAACCCCTAAATAGTTTATTTTTACGTGTTATTAAGTACTCTAACTGAATTTTCTATAAATGAATATTACGTATTACGGCCATTCTTGTTTTGGAGTTGAAATTGGCGGGAAGCATTTACTTTTTGATCCGTTTATTACGCCTAATGAGTTGGCAAAAAACATTAACGCTGCTACTGTAAAAGCAGATTATATTTTAATTACGCACGGCCATAACGATCATATTGCAGATGCCGTATCTATTGCTAAACGAACAGGCGCTACAGTAGTTTGCAACGCCGAGATACATCACTGGCTCGAAAAACAAGGAGTTAAAAATATCCATGCCATGAATATAGGCGGAAAAAAGGGCTTTGACTTTGGGTTTGTAAAATGTGTGAATGCCGTGCACAGCAGTGGTTTACCGGATGGTTCCTATGGCGGACACCCAATGGGC
>JBBRHI010000427.1:0-3446 GCA_038222995.1 Bacteroidia bacterium
TCTAATACTGAAGTGCTTTTTATTTTTGCACTACTTATATCTTCTTTTTCTTTGTCACCTAATTTTACAGTATCAATCTTATAAATTAATGCTGTAAGCTGTTTAACCTCGTTTGTTGTATCCGGTAAATATTGATCACCTTTTATGGCGAAATATCCCGGAGCTAAAATAATGAGGATGAGCATTATCAAACCAATTCCTTTTTGACCGTCGTTATTTCCATGAAAAAAACTTACCAGTGTACAGGTACAAATTAAAATAACGCGGATCCATACGGGAGGAGTTTTTCCGGCAATCGGTTCCTTATAAATAATATCGTTTTTAATAAACCGCTTAAATAAAAACATTACTACAATAGAGAGTGCAAAACCGGCCAAGGGAGAAACCAATAACGATAGGCCTATGTCTTCGGCTTTTGCCCAGTTTACGGCATCTTTTCCATTAATAAAATAAAACGACAAACCGATACCTAAAATAGAACCTATTAATGTGTGTGAGCTTGAGGCCGGTAACCCAAACCACCAGGTACCTAAATTCCAAATAATAGCCGTTAATAAAATGGCCAGTATAATAGCTACGCCGTGCGATATACTTGAATCCGTTAAAACATCAGAGGGCAATAAATTCATGATGCCCATTGCTACTCCTAATCCCGAACTAAGCAAATAGACGCTGAATAATAACCCTATAAAATTCCATATTCCGCTCCAAACCACTGCGGTTGTAGGCTTTAAACTGTTTGTATAAATTACGGTAGCCACTGCATTAGCCGTATCATGAAAACCATTTACAAATTCGAAAGCGCAGGCAAGAAGTAAGCAAAAAACCAGTAACACTATAATAGAGGTTGTCATATATCTTTATTAAATTCCGGTAAAAGTAGTTTGTATTGGTTTTTGCAATGTTAAGCTAATATTAAGTTAAACCTAAAGTCGGTTTTTTGAAGCTTCGCTTTTCCTTTAATAAAGGCGTATTAGCAGTCTATTTTTTTAATCCTGTCTAAGTGGCGGCCGCCTTCAAATTTTTCAGTTAAAAAAACATCCAGGCACTTTTTTGCTTCCGCAACACTAATATATCTTGCCGGCAGTACCAATATGTTGGCGTCGTTATGTTGGCGCGCCAACGCAGCAATTTCAGAATTCCAGCACAAAGCGGCACGTATTCCCTTATGCTTATTGGCCGTCATGTTAATGCCGTTACCGCTTCCGCACATTAAAATACCAAAAGTAACTTCATTGTTAACCACCGTATTTGCTACTGCATGGCCATAATCCGAATAATCGGCGCGTTCCAAACTATAACACCCTTTATCATGAACTTCAATTTGTTTACTTTTTAGGTAATCAATTAACTCTTCTTTTAATTCAAATCCGGCGTGGTCGCTTCCAATAGCTAATTTCATTTAATATGTGTTTTGGCGTAAAGATATATTTCTTTTTTAATATGTGATTTCTACGTCTCCTTCAATGGCATAGCTTTGACAAACCAATATCCTTCCTTTCTCCACTTCATCATCCGTCAGCACTTCATTATAAGCCATCCATACTTTTCCTTTAGTGCAAGTTGCCACACAACTTGCACACCTGCCGGCCCTGCAGCTATAAGGCAATTGCAATTTATGTTCTATTGCAGAATCAAGTATCGAATTTGGATATTGAGTGGGAATGCTGTACGTTTTTGTATCTATAATAATGGTTGCCGTGTGCGCATTTACATCAGGCGGCTTTGGAATAACTTTACGCGGTATGGTACTGTAGTTTTCTTTAATAATGTTTTTTGCCGGGAAATTGCTTAATAATGTAATGCCTACTGTTAGCATATAATCAAACGGGCCGCATATATAAAACATCGCTTCCGTTTTAGGAACCTTTAAATACTCATCAATAAAATGATTCAATAACCAACTGCTCAAGCGTGTATTATATAAACTTGTTTCATTGCTAAATAAAAACTTAATGGTAAACCTTTCCGGGTTCAAATTTTGGTAATGATTAAGCTCATTATAAAACACTGTATCTTCTTTACTTTTATTACTGTATATTAAAACGATCCGGCAATCGCTATTTTTTAAAAGTGTTTTAATTATGGAAAAACAAGGTGTAATGCCGCTTCCTGCCGCAATAAAAAAGTACTGTTTTATATTAGCGGTGTTTTCGGGTAATATAAATTGTCCGCTTATGCCCGTACTTTCTAAAATGTCGCCTTCTTTAATATTTGCCGTTAAGTGTCTCGAAAATTCTCCGTTATCCAGTTTTTTTACCGTAATCCTTAAATCCTTATTTATGCCGGGGGCTGATGACATCGAATAAGACCTTCGTTTTTCTCCATATTCAGTATTAAACACCAGGGTTATAAATTGCCCGGATTTATAAAAAGGCTTCCAATCATGCAAAGGTGTTAACACAAAAGTCTTTGCCTCTTTTGTTTCCTCAATAATTTGTGTAACCTTTAATTGTTTTATGATTGAATTGGTATACATTTTTGACTTTTAAATTATTGAGCTTTCAAAACTTTGTTAACTAATAGTAATGAACGTTAATTAACCTTAACAAAAAATACAACTGATTTTGAGTGCATTATAAGCAGGGTGAATTAACAAAAATACTGTGTAAAAATTAATTCTACGTTAATAAGTTTATGTAATTAATTTCCCATTTGTTAATAGCAAATTTACCTAGCATAGTATTACATAATTCAAAATTTACTTTCAAAAACTACCGGGAGCTTTGTACAATATTACACACATCCCAAATAGGCTATTCAACCATAAACTTACACACATTATCCCTTTTAAGAATTTTGTTCATTAATCCGTATTTCATTAAAAATCAAAATATTATAACCAACTTTAGCGTTTAATAATTGTTAATAGACTGTAAGTTATATAAAAACCTAGTAAACAAAAGCTTATTTTTACACAGTGCTAACAGCTTATAATAATAGCCATTAATTTAATTTTTAAAATATTTTATTATTATATATTATGAATTTAGAAAAAGGGTATCTCGAAAAAAAAATTGATCCGTCGCTTGATTTGTTCAAAGAGATTTCGCATCTTAAGAAAGAGAAGAACGCCATCATACTTGCCCACTACTATCAAGATGCTGATATTCAAGATATTGCAGACTATATTGGAGACAGTTTAGGGCTCGCTCAACAGGCAGAAAAATCAACTGCCGACATTATTTTATTTGCCGGGGTTCATTTTATGGCAGAAACCGCAAAAATACTTAATCCGAAAACCAAAGTATTGATTCCCGATCTAAAAGCAGGTTGTTCATTAGCCGATTCTTGCCCACCGAATGAATTTTTCGCTTTTAAAGCCGCTCACCCTGATCATGTAGTGTTAACGTATGTAAACTGGACTGCAGAGATCAAAGCGCTCTCAGATGTCATTGTAACGTCTACAAACGCCGTTCAAATAGTAGAGTCGTTCCCTAAAGTTC
>JBBRHI010000428.1:0-3443 GCA_038222995.1 Bacteroidia bacterium
GTTTTTATACCCCTGATACGGTCTTTGATAGTATAAATGCTATTAAGGATAATTTTGCCCGATATTACCACTGGTTCTTTGTCTCCCCGTAAGGCTTCGATCTTACTTTTAGGAAAATACATTAACGGGGAAAACAAGGAGGTTATAAATCCGCTGTTTTCGGGCCTGAATACCAAGTTCATTTCAATTAATACAACCCGGGGAAATGCTTTTTGCCGGGTGATGATGTAAAGGCCATCATACGCGCTTAGTCCGCCAAATGCAAGTTTATACGTATCAGGCAGGCTATCGCTTACAATACGGTAGGATAATGATGAGCCGACAATAATGTTTTTAAAGACCTTGTTATTATATACAAATTTTTGGGCTTTAACCACGTTTTCCTGGTCGCCGCTTTGCGTAGCAGACCACCACAACGGGGCACCCCACTTTACAAAAGCGCTATAGGCCACAATAAATAACACAGCAAAAAAAAGCGCTTTCTTTATCATGCGTGAAAATGGAAAGTAAATAAATGGGCTAACCGGACCACTATTATATATAATTAAAAAAAGCATAATGGCATATGCCAGGTAGTCATATTTCATGATGTAAATAAATGCCGGCTTGTGCTTGTTTAAATAAAAAAGGTGATATAATACAACCGGGATTGAATACAGGATGATATAGATAACAGGAGGGTCGATAGAGATCTTCGTGTTTTCAAAGATTGCCCTCATATAAACAACTACATACTTAAAATCGGGTATTTTAAACAGCAGCCAGGCTAATGTAACATAGCCAAAAACCATCGTTCGTTTTAAAAGTGTCAGCATCCATCCGGCTTGTGTTGGCGTTTTTTTGCTGAACATCCGTTCCACAGCCAGGGCTATGCCATGCATAAACCCCCAAACAGCATAGCTCCAGGCGGCGCCATGCCAAAAACCACCCAATACCATAACAATCATCAGGTTAAGGTAGGTTCGCAACCTGCCCTTCCTGTTTCCTCCTAATGGGAAATAAAGGTATTCCATTAAAAAAGAAGACAAGGATATATTCCATCTTTTCCAAAAGTCTTTAAATGACGTGGATATATAAGGGAAATTAAAGTTTGCCTTAAAAGTGTAACCAAACAGCTTTGCCAGCCCTATAGCAATGAGTGAATAGCCTGCAAAATCTGCAAATATCTGGCACGAAAAGCCCAATAGCATTACAACTAATTTCAAGTTGCTGCTGCCTAAAAAGTAAGGGTATTCCATCCAAAATGTAAAACTGCTTAAGTTATCGGCCACAACCATCTTTAAAAAATAGCCAACAACCAGCTTTTTAAATACCGATGACCAATCTATGTCGCGTAGCAGCTTTTTGCCTACCTGGGGTAAAAAGTCGTGCGCTTTAACAATAGGGCCGGAGATAAGCTGAGGAAAAAAACCCTTGAAAAACAATATCCTTTCTGCATGCCGGAAGAATGATACCGGCACAATTTCTTTGCCGCTTATATACTTTTCCGTGTAAACATCTACAATTAAACTTATTCCCTGGAAGGTGAAGAACGAGATGCCGATAGGCAGAGGGATCGACATCAAAAACTCCCCGGCAGACGTTGGGTGCCTAACAATAGCCTGGTAAAAAAGTGCGCTGTATTTAAAAAATATCAATATAGCAAGGTTCGATAAAACACCTGCAATTGCCGATCTTTTTCGATGCAGTGGATTGCCATAAACTACAGTATAGCTCGAAACTATGTTTATACTAACTGATAGTAAAAGCAGTAAAACCAATACCGGCTGGCTGTAAGCATAAAATACCAGGCTTGAAATAATTAAAACCGCTACCTGGAACCGGGCGAGAAGAGGAATGTAATAAATTAAAAAAGTGATTGTAAGTAATACAAGAAACGGGAAACTGTTAAAAAGCATTTACAGGGCACTGGGATTTAAAGCGCGTTATTACAAAGCCGAATATAATAAATATTGCCTGATGCATGCGATATTAATTGTCCATGTGATTAAACGCTTAGCCGGACAAGTCATTCCTCCCTATGATCATTAAAAGCTGCTGGGCAGGTCTATGGTCATTATCGGCATCGGCAAGTTTTAAAAAATGTCGCGCTTGCGGTATCGATTTTTCTACCAGCTCTCCGTCTAAATATATTTTCCCTAATAAATAGTTTGCTTCATCAACATCATATTGGCAATTGTTGAATTCGGGAGCGTTGGTCGAAATTTTTAATAATATTTCAAGGGATTTTTCCATGTTTTTTTCGGTGCCAATACCAAAGTAGCAGCAAAGGGCTAAGTTTAATGAGTTTGATTTGTCTAAATTCAGCGCCTCAGTATACAACTTAAACGCTTTATGATAATCCTGTTCGTCCCTGTATATTATAGCTAAATTACCCGCTGCCAAACCAGAGCCATTGTCAATCGCCCTTTCATAAAGTTCAATTGCCAGCCCTACGTTCTGCTCACAATAAACGCCTTCACTTAAAAAATCAGCTGTCCGGATTATAGCATCATCATTGCCATTTTTATAGGCTTTCTGGTACCATTCAAAAGCTTTTAATTTATCTTCGGCAACAATTTCTACATCGCCTATTGTTAGTGCCCAGTCATAATAATAGGCTGCTGCGTATTGAGCAACATTATCTCCTGTTTCTGCCTGAGTTAGCAGCATAATCCAATCCATGGAATTCTTTACTTCTTTCATCGCTATAAAACTATATGATATCTTTTAAAAAGTGGCACCATTCTCCAGCCAGCATAAACGCTAATCCTACAAACAAATCAACGTAAACCTAATCACCTCAAATTTATAATTTGAACATCAAAATAGTCTTGTCAAATTCCCTAACTTGCTTTAAAAACCAACACCCATGAAAAAATCCGGCTACATCCTTTCGCTTGCGCTGGCCTTCGCGCTGGGCATCGCATTTTCCAAAGCATTACCCGCATTGCGGCCGGCTCCGGTAAAAAAAAAAGCGACCGGCATAGGGGGCATCTTCTTCAAGTGTAAAGACCCCAAGAAAATGCGTGAATGGTACGCCAAAAACCTCGGCCTGCAAACAAACCAATACGGCACCAGTTTCGAGTGGTACCAGGGTGCCGACTCCACAAAAAAAGGGTTCACCCAGTGGGCTCCGTTTAAGGAAACAACCAAATATTTTGAGCCGGGCAAGGCGGATTACATGATCAACTACCGCGTGGAACACCTTGTAGAACTGGTGCGCCAGTTAAAGCTCGACGGCGTAGTGGTAACCGACAGCGTTGAAACAGTCAATTACGGCAAGTTCGTGCACATCCTTGACGCAGAAAACAACAAAGTAGAACTTTGGGAGCCTATCGACAGCGAGTACGGTAAGTTTCCCGGAGGGAAGACGAAGTAGCAATTATACAAGTATTGCAGTATAAATCTACCCACTGATTTGCAGCGGCCATGAACTACCGCGTGCCGCCTAAGCTTTAGCG
>JBBRHI010000429.1:0-3441 GCA_038222995.1 Bacteroidia bacterium
TTAAAACCCTCAGCAAGTCGGTAGTTTGTACAGGCGAGCCTTCCCACTCCTTTACTATAGCTTCAAAAAGGCTTTTGATTTTAGGATGCAGGTTATCCGGCAAATTAATCACCGCGTCACTCACATCCCCGCTAAAAAACGAGAACTTTTCACAATAAGCCGCATCCAATAAAAATGATTGGAAAAATGAGTCTGAAAAGTTAATAATATACCCGTCAGTAAACCCTTCAAATGCCCAGGAATGTACCTGGCCCGGTATCATAAAATAAATTTGATTGGGCTTTACTTCAAAATCCTCAAAGTCTACGTTGTGGCTGCCGGCACCATCAGTAAAAAATACCACATGGTAAAAAGTATGCCGGTGCGCGGCGTAAAGGTTTTTGTGATGCTCAAGGTACGGCGCAAAACGGCTTACCAGTATATCGTCCTGCCTAAAGTCCGACAGTGTGCAAATATCATAAACCGGTGCGCTTTGTAACATGATACAAAATTATACAGAATATCACCATTAATAATGGTGTTATTTTACGGTTTTGTGGTGTTTATTATGGATTATATTTAGATTACAAGCCAAGGACCAACTCCTTTTGATGCTAAACTTCTTCTCTCAATCTTTTGAGTCTTGGTTCTTGGCTCTCCTGCCCTGCACGGACTTATTTAGAATCGTTCACTTCAATCCAAAAGCCATCAGGGTCCTGCAGGTAAATCTGCCTAACGCCATCCGCCCTTAGTTGTATCTTCTTTTCCTGCTTGGTCCAGTTACCGTAAGTTACGTTCATACTGTCAAGGTGTTTTATAAAAGCGTCAAGGTTCGGAACCGCAAAACATAAGTGTATGCCTATGTCATGAACTGTCGATGAGCAATCGCCCTGTATAATGTGTAATGCAAGCCCTTCGCCTATTTTAAGCCAAACATGTACAGTATCCTTAAAAGGGTGATGTATTTCTTGCAGCTGGATTACGTCGCGGTAAAACGTGGCTGTTTTTTTCAGATTTTTAGCGCATAAGGCTACGTGGTTAAAAACCGGCTGGTTGGCGTTTTGCGCATTACTTAACCTTGGAATTGCAAGCGCAAAAAGCAATAATAGTAAGCTGAACTTAGTTAGTTTTGGGAGTGATAATTTAAAGGGATTGCTCATTTTTTTAAACTGTTTTATGATATTAACATAAATAATACGAATCAAGAGTTAATCGGCGTTGATAACAAAATATGTATGTCAAAGATACACGAATAATGATTAACCCGACTTTATGGATCATGAAATTATGTCATTATACCTTTTTACCGTTCAAGAAGAACAACGTTTTTGGCATATCGAAGGTCTATTTCTTTGCAGATCTAAACTTGCGTTCCTGCTTTGCCATCTTGAAAAACTTTTAACTACAGGCCCAACCGTTAACTTAATAATTTCTTAACACGGCATGGTATTTGCCAATAGTTACTTGTAATAATATTGTTACAATTGTCAAACTAAATGATATGAATTTTAAAAAATTAGCCGTTTTCTCGCTGTTTGTATTGATTTCCATCTTTGCATTCTCATGCAAAAAAGATAGCAATGGCACCCATACTGTAAGATATACTGTTCAGGGTTCAAGCAAATCAACCGTTACATACACCGACCAAAATGGGAATGTAAAAACCGTAACCAATGCAGATTCTAACTGGGACGTTACCTTTACATCAAGTAAACACGGTTTAGTGCTTAAATTAACCGTTGTCAGTAATGACAGCAGCCCAATTGGCGGTAAAATATTTATCGATGGGAATCAATCTGCGCAGAGCGACGGATCTGCCACCAGCATATCCATCACTTCAGTATTACCTTAAAAGTTTATTTGTAAAAACAAAAAGAGCTGCCTTAAAATGGCAGCTTTTAACTTTTATTATTAAAGTAATAAAACGACCACAATTAAATACAAATTCCGAACTAATAGCTGGACTGTTAACAATATGTCGGTAGACCAATAAAACATTACTTAATATCATTTCTACAGTCAAATGAAATTAAATCATTTATTAGCGCTGTTAAACTATTACAATTTAAACGCGTCTGTCAACTACGTTAATTTATAATTTATTAAATTAACTTTACAATTACTACTATGAAAAGAAAGCTTTTATTTGGCCTGATGATTCTTGGTTTAGGATTCACAGCCTGTAAAAAAGACAATGCCAGCTCCTCTACAACCCGGTTAAGTGTTAGATTGACCGATGCCCCGGAGCTTATGATGCTGTTATATTAAGTGTGAAAGAAATCGTTGTAATATCCGCCGGAGGCGAAAGTCACCTGCCGGTAACTGGTCACCCGATCAACATTCTGAATTTCAGATTTGGTAAAGACACACTCCTTGCTGCACAGGATGTACCGGCTGGAAGACTGCAGGAAGTGCGCCTTGTATTAAATACAACCGGAAATTTCGTTGTAAAGGATGGCTTATCCTACGATCTTAAAACCCCCAGCGGACAGACATCCGGAGTAAAACTTAAAGTACAGGATGATTTAAAAGCAGGCATCGCTTATACTTTAATGCTTGATTTTGATGCCGCCAAATCTATCGTAATGACCGGTAATGGTAAGTATATTTTAAAACCCGTAATCCGTGCTATACCACAGGCCGTTTCAGGTGCAATGGCAGGCCTTGTAGTGCCGGCAATTTCAAGCCCGATTGTATATGCCATCACTGGCACAGATACAGTTGGAACGGTTACAGATGCGACCGGAAAATTTTATTTCCCGGGATTATCAGCTGGCACGTATAAAGTAGACTTTGTTCCTGTGAGCCCTTTTGCACTTAAAAGCATAAGTAATGTGATTGTTACCAACGGTTCGGTAAACGACATCGGTACGGTTAGCATCACTCAGTAAAAACTAATTCCATCGTAAAGCTGTTAGTTACAAGCGGGCCCAATTTGCCGAAGCTTACACTAACAGCTTTTTTGGTTAACAAATATCAGGAGTCGGTTCGACAGTTAATTCTCTAATAAACGATTTGAATGTTTTTAAACAAGACTGTGGGAATGTACCAAACCGTACCTTCTATGCTATAAAATTTATAATGATATGGCGTTTTTAAAAGATTTGACCGTAAATGTCAATTCGACAACGCTTTACACTTGTCAAAGGGGTTGTCTGAAGTAGTCAAACAGAGAGATAAAGCCGCAAATGATTTATTTCAACAAGGCAGGTGGTGGTTACCAGGCCATCATAGGGCTCCGGTTAAAATCGATTGCAGCAGACGTAATGGTATTATGACGGTTCCAGTCGTCAATATCTATCAGGCCAGGCATAGTTTGGTAATGACTATCGCTATTTGAACATTTAACAACATAACCAATGTCTCCCACCTTGGCTATTACCGGCCGCGCTCCGCACTCTTTACACAACTTGCAATAAATTGTCCCCGGTATATTTACATAACCCCTCATACTACCTTATT
>JBBRHI010000430.1:0-3438 GCA_038222995.1 Bacteroidia bacterium
GCGAAAGCAATGGGTAAGTTTCCCGGGTTCGCCTACTACTATTGATTTTACGCTACATGCACCCGTGCGTAATAAAAAACTCGGTATGGGCTTAAACGCGGTATCCGATCAAATAGGGGCTAAGAGTACTTCCGGCGTTTACGGAAACATCGCGTACATTGCCAAACTCAGTAACCGTCTTAAATTATCATTCGGGTTAAGGGCCGGCTATCTTAATTATAAATTTAATTTCAGTAAAATAAATTATAAGGATGCTAACGAGAGCGCCATTCCCGACCTTGCCAATGTAAACAAAGGAACTATTGATATGGATGCGGGGATCTACCTTCGCAGTAATACGTTTTATATGGGCATAAGCGCTACGCATTTAAATGCCGGCACACTTTACAGCAAAGATTATATGGTTACAAACAGTATTACGGGAGCTACGCAAAACGCATCGGCAGTATATGCTCTACAATCACATTTATTTTTGATAATAGGGAAAGCTTTCTCGCGTAACGAAAACTTTGTGTTCAGCCCTTCTTTAATGGTAAGAACTATAGGAAGTAAACCTTCGGTGGATCTTAACTTTAACTTTTTAATAAAGCAGCGCCTTTGGTTAGGCATGGCTGTGAAGCGCGATTACGGGTTGGAGTTTTTAATGCAGGTATATGCTACCGATAAATTACGCATCGGCTATTCTTATGATGTTGCTCTCGGATCGAAACATTTACTCGGTTCTTCGCACGAAATTATGATAGGATTTGATTTTGGAAACTATAAAACGAAAACAGTATCTCCGCGTTTTTTATAAATGAAGATGCGAAAGCCCCTAATGTTAAACCATAGAACATATTTATATACGTTGCTTTTTATTGGGCTGTGCTTAGTTGCCGGAGCACAAAAAAACCGGGCCGATAAATTATACGCCAAAGCAGAGTACTATAGAGCCATTCCAAAATATGAAAAAGCGTTGCACGGTACAGATAAAAAAGATAAACAGGTAAGCCTGTTAAAGCTGGCAGACAGTTACCGTATGTTAAATAATTACCAAAGGGCTGCCGAATGCTATAAAGAGGCTATTGCCCTTGGGCCGGTACCTGTCGACGTATATTATGATTATGGGTCGGTGTTGAAAAGCACAGATCATTATGTAGAAGCATTAGATAACCTTACACTTTATATCAGGGAAAAACCGGGCGATAAAAAAGCAGCCGATGCCGTTAAATTTTGCAGGGAAATTAAGTATTGGCAAAGTAAGCCGCAGGAATATAAATTAGTGAATTTACAGGACATTAATACCGCGCAGTCTGAATTTTGCCCTTGGTTGATGAAAGATAAATTAATTTACACGGGCGAAAAGCAGGACGATTATATTGAATACACCACCAACGATTTAAACGGGCAGCCTTATTTAAATGTACTTTACTCAAGCCTTGACGGCAAAACCTTTAAAAAAGCAAAGCCTTTATCTAAAAAAATTAATACCAATTATCACGATGGGCCCGTCTCTTTTTCGGCCGATGAAAAAACCATGTACTTAACACGCGTTAATTATACGGTACATAAAAAACAAAAAGACTTTGTGAACCGGGCTAAGTTGTATACCTCTACAGGCACTGACAAAACATGGAACAAGCCGGAACCTTTCCTTTATAATTCCGATAACTACTCTTGCGCACACGCGAGTGAAAGCGCCGACGGCACAACCTTGTTTTTTGCATCGGATATGCCGGGAGGCTTTGGCGGCAAGGATATATGGATGTGCAAAAAAAATGGTACCGCTTGGGATAAGCCGGTTAACTTGGGGCCCGACATTAATACCGGCGGTGACGAAATGTTCCCATACATCCGTAAAGACGGCATACTGTATTTTTCATCTAACGGTTTGCCGGGTTTTGGCGGCTTGGATATTTTCAGCGCAAAGAATAAAAACGGTATCTGGATCCTAAACCGTAATGAAAGCTTAACGCTAAACAGTAATGCCGACGATTTCGGCATCAGCTTTATAAACGACAGTACAGGCTATATGTCATCTAACCGCGAGGGTGGCAAAGGCAAAGACGATATATACAGTTTTACCTATACCAATAAGTATATTACTGTAGACGGTACTGTTCTTTTAACAGAGAACTTAAGCGACCCCGCTAAAGGCGTGAAAATATTTTTATTGAATGCCGAATCGGGAGTGATGGATTCTACCTTAACCAACGACAAAGGCTATTTTATTTTTAATGACCTGGATGCCGATAAAACTTACATGGCCCGGATAGAAGAAAACGAGGTTAACTTTAAAAATAAGGCAAGGTATTACATGGCCGATAATAAAGGGCAGTTGGTAAGAGTATCGCACAACGGCGGTGCCGGCCTGAAATTTTTATTTAAGAACTTGCCCTTGGATGTTAACGGCTTGCCTGACTTGTATAACGATGACAGCCTAAGTATTGCAGGGAATATATTATTCGGGGAAAATCCCGCACAAGCAGTAGCCAATAAAAAAATCACCATTTGTAATAAAGCAGGCGACGTAAGTGTGCAAACCATCACCAACGAATTTGGAGCCTTTGCTTTCAGGAACCTGCCGCTTAACCAGGATTATATTATTACTGTAGACGGTGACGATCTGCCTTTGGATACGAAAGTAACCTTAACCAATAAAACAGGGAAAGAAGTAAAAGTGATTCGCCTAAAAGAAAAAGGGGCTTTTAACTTTTCGTTATTGGCTTTAGACAAGACAATGCTGGAAGCGTTAAGCATTGGTGATAAGGACCTGGTGATGGCAATAAAAGGATATTTATATGATCAGGATAAAAAAGCGATTGCTAATGCAAAGCTTACTATAATGGACCTGGATAAAGTATTGCAAAACATTATAACAGACGAAAACGGTAAGTTTGAATTTAATAATCTTTCGGCCGACAAAAATTATTTGTTCAGCTTCGACGACAGTGAAAATAAATTCAGTAACGTATCAAAAATTTATTTGGCCGACAGCAAAGGAAACATCTATAAAGAAGTTCCTAAGGTTAAAAATAGTTTTAGTTACGAATTGCTTGAGATTGATAGATCCGTTTTAGGAGAATTTACGGTAGACGATCCATGGCTGGAAGTATTAACAATGACAAATAAGCAAACCATTACCATTACCGAAAACCTAAGCTATGCTTACGGTGATTATAAGATAGATGAGGCAGGTAAAAATATATTGGATAAAGTAGTATCTGTTTTAAAGGCAAACACCCGTCTTAATATTGAGCTGAGTTCACATACCGATTCCCGCAGCTCCGACGCTTATAACCTGTCACTGTCGCAAAAGCGCGCCAAGTCGGCGGTAGACTATATCATTTCTAAAGGCATTGATAAAGCACGCCTTAAAGCCATCGGTTACGGGGAAACCAGGTTGATTAATAAATGCAATAATAATACCCCCTGCACCGAAGAAGAGCATGCCGTTAA
>JBBRHI010000431.1:0-3430 GCA_038222995.1 Bacteroidia bacterium
GACACTTATAAAATATGTTTTGCTGATTTTACTCTCTCCCCTATTCTCTTTACTATCAGAATCGGTGGAAGAAAAGCTCACGGGAAAAAAATTTCCGTTTAAACCGGCACAATTTATAAAGGACATTTTCAGGGGCATAACCATCAGTTTAAGAAATATGTTTTTAGAATATTTTTTTATAGTATTGTGTTTTTTTATAACCTTATTCGTGCCTCCTTTAGCCCTTATAACTATTCCGTTTTTACTCCTTGTATCTTGGTATTATAGTGGTTTTACCATGCTCGACTATAATTTTGAAAGGCACCGGATGAACATTTTTAAAAGCGCTTCCTTTACAAGAAAACACGTAGGCACAGCCTGCGGCATCGGGATTGTTTACTCCTTTTTTATGCTGTTTCCTTTTTACATCGGCCTGTTTATAGGCCCGGTTTTAGCTACAGTGGGCGCCACACTTTGTTTTTTAGATATTAATAATACCTCACCAACTTCTGATCCTGTTTAATATGTATGCTATTTCCATTGTCAATTATTATAACACTACCCCGTTCCTTTACGGATTAAAGCATCTTCCTTTAAAAACCCCTGTAAATTTAGAATATGATATACCGAGCACCTGCGCCCAAAAACTAAAACATAAACAAGTAGATATAGGCTTAGTGCCTGTTGCTATTTTGCCTGAGCTTGAATCGTACCATATTATAACAGATTACTGCATTGGCGCTGTTGGCAAGGTGGACAGCGTAAAACTATTTGCTCATAAGCCTTTAAAGGAGCTAACGCACATTATGCTCGACTACCAATCGAAATCATCTATTACATTAGTGCAGGTATTGAACCGCCATTTCTGGAAAAAAAACATCCAATTTATTCCGGCGGAAGAAGGTTTTGAAACAAAAATAAACGGCACTACCGGCGCTGTTATTATCGGTGACAGAACATTTGGCTTAACCACTGCAGCACATCCTTACCATTACGACCTCGCAGAAGAATGGCAAAAGTATACGGGTTTGCCGTTTGTATTTGCCTGCTGGGTAAGCAACAAAAAAATAGACGATGCGTTTATCGGCGAATTTAATGAAACTTTAAAATACGGCATTGACCACATTAAAGAAGCGGTTATTGAAAAACCCAATCATACCAAAGGATTTGATGCATTTGACTATTTGAAAAATAAAATTTCTTACACCTTCGATGATAAGAAAAGAGAAGCCTTAGAATTGTTTTTGAAGCTGATGAAGGAGCTGTAAAGAGCGCTGAAATTTCGTTTTTTTTCTTCATAAAATACTTATATTTAAAGGTTATTATTCAACTATGAAGAATTTATACCTATTACTTATCCTGTCGTTTATTTCATTATCCGAAATGAAAGGCCAGGCAGAATATATTGATTACCGTTCACAAACAAATTCCCTTTACTGGAAAAACCGTAAACCCTTTGCAGACTACTGGCAGCAGGATGTGCATTATAATATTAAAGCTTCATTAAACGATACGGCCGACGTTATTACAGGGCATGAGGAACTGACCTATTGGAACAACTCACCTAAAGAATTATACTTTGTATATTTCCATTTATATAACAACGCTCAAACAAAAGGTTCCTACCTGGCCGATCTTTATAAGAATAATAACTATCATTTAAAATTTAATAAATACCGTAAAGACGGGTTGGGAACAGTTGTTGAAACGATAAAAAGCGGCAACAAAGAGTTAAAGACGGAATTAGATAATACCGTTTTAAAAGTATACCTGGAAAGGCCTTTAAAACCGGGCGAATCCGTGACCTTTGACGTTGACTTTAAAACCTATTACGCCAAAGAAGTGATCCGTAACCGTATGAAACTATTCAATGCATTCGGCTATAAACATTTTGATGTCACGCATTGGTATCCGCGTATTTCGGTATACGACCGTAAATTCGGCTGGGATACAGACCAACACATGGATCATGAATTTTACGGTGACTTCGGCTCGTTTCACGTAGAATTTACACTGCCGAATAATTATGTATTGGATGCAACCGGTATTCTACAAAACGAAAAAGAAGTGTTACCCGATACGTTGCGCAGGAAGCTTGACATTTCCAACTTTGCCAAAAAGCCCTGGAACTCTGCTCCGTCTGTTATTATAAAAAGAGACGGAACCACTAAAACCTGGAAATTTTCCGCGTTGAACGTACACGATTTTGCCTTAACGGCCGATCCTACATATCGTATAGGCGAATACGACTGGCACGGCATAAAATGTGTGGCATTAGTACAGGAGCCGCATGCCGCAGGCTGGCAAACCTGTCCGCAGTTTATGGCAAAAGTATTGGATGTAAACAGTTATAATATCGGGCCGTACCATTACCCTAAAATTATTTGTGCCGATGCCCAGGATGGCGTGGAATACCCGATGCTAACGCTTGACGGAGGCTACGATCCTAATTACAGAGACCTGCTGATCCATGAAATGACACATAACTGGTTTTTCGGGATGGTAGGAAACAATGAAACGTACCGCGCATTTTTGGATGAAGGCTTTACACAGTTTTATACAGCCGATACTTACCAGTTTATTGACGGCCCAAATAAAATTGAACAGCAACCCAAAAGCAATTACGTAAACCGCTTTACGGAACAGAACCGCATATTAGATGACCAGATTTATAACGGTTATATGAATGCCGTTACCACGCGCGGCGAAGAAGTTACTTTAAATACACACAGTGATGATTACAACGGCGGCATTCGCCATGGTGGCGGTTATGGCGCTGTGTATACCAAAACGGCCGCCATGCTTAAAAATTTAGAATATGTTTTAGGCCGCTATTTATTTGACAAATCCATGCAACACTATTTTGAGCAATGGAAATTTTGCCACCCTTACCCGGAAGATTTCAGGAATTCAGTGATCCAATACAGCGGCGTTGATTTAAACTGGTTCTTTGATGAATGGTTAGAAACCACTAAAAAGATTGATTATAAAATAGGGCGCGTTAAACGAGGAAAAAAACCGGGAGAATACCTGATCAAATTTAAACGCAAAGGAGAAATGCAAATGCCGATCGATTTTGTGGTGTTAGACCGAAGCGATTCGGCGTATCAATATTCTATTCCTAACACCTGGTTCGAAAAACCGGCTAAAGGCGTAACTGTACTCCCTCGCTGGATAGGCTGGGGGAAAGTAAGGCCAACTTATACGGCAACAGTACAGTTAAGCGAACCGTTAAAAAATGTGATCATTGATCCTTCCCGTCGTTTGGCGGATGTGGATATGATGAACAACGTTAAACACCACAGGGTAAATGTTACTTTCGACTCGAAAGTATACAATCCCTTAGATTGGAAACATTATGAGTTAAAAGCACGACCGAGCTTATGGTATAACGGTTACGACGGTGCAAAAATAGGCGCGCATTTGGAAGGCGGTTATATGAATACCAAAC
>JBBRHI010000432.1:0-3429 GCA_038222995.1 Bacteroidia bacterium
GTGTAAAGCAAGGCCCCTTAAGCGGCACGGCAGAGCTCCACTGCGTATTTACAAAAGGGTGTGCCTACGTGTGGGAAATGGTGAGTGATCCCATTAATACGGGTGTGTGGGCTCAATGCGATATTACAACGGTTTCTGCCCTAACGGTTAACGGCCTTACACCCGGCAACAAATACTGGTTTAGGGTTAAGCCCGTTAAAACCGGTAACGACTATCCTTACAGCGATCCGTATATGCTGCACGTTATTTAATCCGTGTTTTCTTTTAAAGTTAAACCCCGGGCGAAAGCCAGGGGTTTATTATGAATGCGGTTTGCTTATAAAACTTAAGTAAGCTCTTTAAATCATAAAGGCTCTCTTATTATTAAATCTTATTTCAACGCTTTAATAATACGCTTATCCACGCAGTATTTTATTAAACCCAACACGCTTTTTGTATCGGTTTTCCTGAAAATATTTTTACGGTGTGTCTCCACCGTTCGCTCACTTATAAACAGCGTTTCCGCTATTTTAGCATTGCTGTATTCTTTCGCAATTAATTCTACCACCTCAATTTCGCGTTGCGATAAGGTAATTTGCTTTGTGCCGGCTTCAGGGTGCACACGCATCATTTCAGCGCTTACTTCGTCACTAAAAAAAGTTCCGCCGTTTGCTACTTTGTCAATGGCTTTTAAAAGCTCCTGTTTGCCGGTATTTTTTAATATATAAGCGCTTACACCGGCTTTCAGCATATCGCTAATGGTGTCGCGTTCGCCAAACATCGACAAGGCAATTACTTTTGTGGTCGGGTACCGTTTTTTTATTTCTTTGGTTAACTCAATGCCGTCCATTTCCGGCATATTAATATCCGTTAATACAATGTCGGGCCTGTACTCGCCTATTTCTTTTAAAGCGTTTTTAGCAAGTGTATTTTCCCCTACTAATGAAATGTGCTTTTCATCGCTCAATAAAGCCTTTAACCCATCAATCAGCATTTGGTGGTCATCTACTATATATATCTTTAAAAAGCTCAATTGTTTTATAAATTAAGGTTTACTAAAATAATCATTAATTGCGTTATAGTAACAATCACACACTTCATAAATGCGTTTAGGTACCTTTTGCCCCTGTACCTCATAGTCGCATTTGCTTAAATTCATACATTCGTTCACGTTATCCTGGTAAAGGCATTCTCCATATACTAACACAGAATTTATAGTACGGCATAATGCCAAATTCCTGCAAAATACGCCGTTCGACGGGGCTTTCATGCAGTTATCCCTTAAATAATCGGCGTCGTTTTTTTGAGCAATAGGGATCGCTAATTTTTTACTGAATTGATTGACGGTAAGCGACGACAATTTTTCTGATTCCGTTAATTCATCGGTAAGCAACAGCCTTAAAAAATGAACTTTATTGATCGGCTTCGAAAAATTATCGCCCGTCATGCCGCCGCCAATAAAGGCCATGGTAAAATTTTTATTTGACGGGTTTAGCCAGTCCGTATTTTTTTCGTCCACATTGTAATGAATAATAAGAGTAGCATCGGGCTTAAAGTCATTAATAATACGGGAACGCTCCATCAATTCATAGTCTCTGAAAAATTCCCAAAACAATTTATCTTTTCCCAAATTCATTAACTTGGTATAACGTTTCGCGTCTATCGTGTTTTCTTTTAATAAAGAATCCAATACCATTTTTTTTCGTTTTACGATCCAGTCGTCGTAGGTCATTTGAAAGGCCGTGTAGTTTTGTTTTGGCCGTGTTACCATAACAATGGCGCCTTGTTCCAATAGCCTTTGTTTTAAAAGGACGGCTGTTTGAAAGGTAAGAGCACCTTCATTAAAGCGTACGGTATCTTTTAAATGATTGCCCGGGGAAGGCGCAAACTCAATAAATTTTTGTTCCACGCGCGCCGTCGGCATGTCGCCGGCAAAATGCCCGGGGTCAATGGCAATTCGCTTTCCTTTTAAGGCGGGCTGTTTATAAGGAGATAAGGCGTTGCCCGGGTATGTATTCTTTAAACTGTCTAACTGTTTTTGCGAAAGGTGTGTGTTTTGTTTCCATTTATAAACGGTAAGGAACTCGGCAGGCTTTGCGTTTTTAAGAAGTAAAGCCAGTGTAGCCTGCTCATCGGTATATACGGTAAACTCTGCAACTCCGGCATGTACTATGGAAACAGAATTTGCGTTGAAAGAGACCTGCGAATTTAAGGAGCCGTTAAAGCTGATGTAGGTGTCAAATTTTTTCTTTAAGTCCGCAGTGGTTTGTGCAGTTAAGCTTATAGAAGCCGCTAGTAAAAATACACACACTGAAACTTTCATCTACTAAAAGTAACATGGAAACCCTCACGAAAGTTTAGATAAAGACTAAGAAATAAACAGGTATTATTTAATAGCAGAGACAAATGTTTTTTGGTAATCGTCCCACTTGGTAGACTGGTAATCGCCTGAACCGTAATAATGAATGATGGGATCGAATTGATTTGCCGGCATAAACCCTTTTAAAATATCAATACGTTGTATTTGGTTATTTAAAAATACGATGGAAGGATAGGCCAACTGGTTATCGAGAATGGATGCTGCAAATTGATGCGGCGCCTTAGGGTTATTAATATCTGAACTGACAAATACATATTTATCAAACTTAACGCTGTCTTTTGTTTCCGCATCAAACTTAACGGCATAAAAATTATCATTGATGTATTTCGCTATGGCGGGGTGGTTAAATGTTTGTGAGCTCATCATCTTGCAAGGCCCGCACCAGGTGGTGTAAACGTCGATCATAATAGGGCGGGGGCTTACTTTACATTTTTTATAAGCTTCGTCAAACGTGATCCAGTTTACGGAAGACTGATCGGTAAATTCGGTATACGTATTTTCGGAAACAAATTCGAAATTCGTTGCAGGCTGATCGATGTAATTGCTTGCCCTGTTTTCGGGGGTATTAATAGAAGCCTGGAGGGTGCTTTTTTTGAAAGCAAAAAATACAATGGCTAAACCGATAAGGCCGGCCATTGATATATCTTTCCAATTAAACATAGTGCATCTCTTTTTACAAAATTAGTGCCGAGATTTGTCCTAAAGATGTTCTTTGTATTACGATATTGTTAATTGCCGCAAAAGTTATGAATTCAGGCCTAAAACGGCTGTTATTTAACATTTCCCATTAATTTTTTTATGGCGGGCGAAATTATAATTAAAATAACACCGGCAATAAGGGCATACACGGCTAATTGTTTATACCCGTCGCAATAAATAGTTAATTTTTCGAGATTAGTAGAGTGCTCGGAGGCTTGCGAGATATTAGCGCCCAGCAAACCTGCAAAATACTGACCGTAAGCACTTGCTAAAAACCACATGCCCATTAATACGGCTTGTGTTTTTTGCGGCGATAGTTTAGTCATAACCGACATACCGATAGGAGAGAGGCAAAGCTCCCCGAACGTAAT
>JBBRHI010000433.1:0-3427 GCA_038222995.1 Bacteroidia bacterium
GATCCACAACCTCGTAAAGCCATTTTTTACTCAATCGCGCACCGGTGAAATCGACATTGTAGTTTCTGAAATGACCTCGAACCTGGTAAAGCACGCTCAAAAAGGCGAGCTTCTTTACAGGTTAAGCTTTGAGCAAAATCAAGATAAAGACCCGGTGTTTGAGATTATCTGTATAGATAACGGCCCCGGCATAAAGGACCTGAGCCATTCCATGAAAGACGGTGTTTCCACTAAAAGCACCTTAGGGCAGGGTATCGGTTCTATTATGCGCTTAAGCAATATAGCCCAATTCTATTCGCAGCCCGCATGGGGAACCGTTGTATATTCTAAATTTTATAACGATCCGCATTTTAAAGCCCAAGCCGATAAAGTGGCGGTAAGGGCCATTGTTTTGCCTATACCCGGCGAAAAAGTATCGGGCGACGGTTTATGTGTAAGGTATTTTAAAGATAAAACATTGATTTTTTTAGGCGATGGTCTCGGTCACGGCCCCCATGCCAAAGAAGCCGTTGACACTGCTATTGAAGCATTTAAAAACACCGTTACGGCTAATCCCGCCGAATTGATAAGAGAACTTCATGCACATGTAAAAAAAACAAGAGGGCTGGTAGCTACCATTGCCTTATTAGACCATGAAAAAAAACAGTGGCAAATTTGCGGTGTAGGTAATATCAGTGCGCGCCTGCAAAAAGGCATTGAGTATAAAAATTATATTTGCAATAACGGCACGATAGGATTAAACATTCCTAACCGGTTAGAAAACAATTTACACGAATTAGAAAAATTTCAACACCTCATTTTATGTTCCGACGGTATTAAAACACGATGGGACATAGCACGCTATCCTTCTATTTTAAAATATGATCCCATGATCATGGCGGCGGTTCTTTATAAAGACCAGGCACGCTTAACGGATGATATGTCTATACTCATTGTAAAAGTATTATGAAGGAAATAATAAGTATAAACCTGGAGAATGAGATGGACCTTATTCTTGCGCATAAGCGGAGTATGAAGCTGGGCGAGCTTTGCGGGCTTTCGGTGTTAACTCAAACCTCTTTTGCAACGGCAGTATCCGAAATATCGCGCTGCATGATAGGCAATAAATATAATAAGTCTGTTTTAACGCTCAGTATTAAAAACGCGGCAGCAAACAAGAAAGAACTTAATGCTTCCATCAGTACTTTAGATACTTTGGGTAAGGAACATGATATCGCTATAAAATATGCTACCCGGTTAATTGATAGCGTGAAGGTGACCAGTCAAAAAAATATCACAGAGGTTACGCTCACACAAAAAATTAATTTCAGCGGCTTAATTAATGATGTTAAAATAGAATCATTTATTACCTATTTTAAAAAAGAGCATCCTTTATCTCCTTATGATGAATTAAGGAAAAAAAACATCCAGCTCCTTGAATTGTCCGAGAAATTATCGGATAGGGAAAACCAATATAAAGTATTAACGGAAACGGTACCCTTAATGATGTTTACCGCTAATGCGAGTGGGTTTATTAATTATATCAATAAATGGCTGAAAGATTATTTTAACTTACTTGATATGATACCGGGTAAATTAAACTGGCAAAGCCTGCTGCACGACACTGATAATAAAACGGTGCGTGAGGAATGGAAAAAAGCGCAATCCGGGCAGTTACATTTTAAAACACAGGTAAAATTAAAAGCTAAAAATAATGAAGAGCCTTTATGGCATCTTGCTTCCATATTGCCTTTAATAAATGATCATAACCAGGTAGTTTCCTGGACCGGTTTTTTTGTGGATATCCATGCACAGAAGGTTGTGGAGAATACATTGAAAAATAATATAGAATTAAAAACAGCTCAAAAACAGCTTTTAAATTATCAAAATAAATTAGAAGAGAAAGTGACGGAGCTGAATAAATCAAACCACGACCTGGAACAGTTTGCGTATATAGCGAGTCATGACTTACAGGAGCCGTTGCGTAAAATAAGAAGTTTTACCGAATTGCTCGAAAAGAATTTTGATGATAAAGAGAAAGCGAAAAAATATTTAGGTAAAATAGATTCTTCTTCCGAACGCATGTCTTCACTTATTAAAGGTGTGCTTAATTACTCCAGGCTATCAACTGCCGAAACCATATTTGAACAAACAGATTTACAGAAAATAGTGGAGCAGGTGAAACAGGATATAGAATTAGTGATAGAGGAAAAGAAAGCCTCGGTTACCGCCGGATCTTTACCGGTAATAAGTGCTATTCCGCAACAAGTGTATCAGTTGTTTTACAACCTTATTAATAACGCGCTTAAATTCAGTAACGGTAAACCTGTGGTATCTATAACTGCTAAGGTGCTCCCGGTGTCCGACATAAAATTATATCCTGATCTGCATCCGGCAGTAAAATACACAGTACTCAGCTTTAAGGACAACGGCATTGGTTTCGATCAAAAATATGCCCAGCAGATCTTCACTATTTTTAAGCGCCTTAACTCAAAAGAAACCTTTGAGGGAACCGGAATAGGCTTATCGCTTTGCAAAAAAATAACGGATAACCATCACGGCGTTATTTCAGCTGAAAGCGAGCCGGGAAAAGGAACAACGTTTACGGTTATTTTACCGGTGGAGTAAGTGTAGTCATAATTATCTGTTTAAGATGGAAAAAAAGCTGATTCGTTGTGACGAAATATTTTAAAAATAAAACCTTTACAAAGTATACAGGCACCGATTGTAAATGAGATAACTATGTATAATAAATACCTTTTGTATCGTAAATATGGAAGGCTGAGGTGGACATTTTACCTCAAGCTTGGCCTTATATTTGTTGGTGTGGGGTATCAAATAAAGTGTTAATGCTTATATTTCCAAACTATAATTTGTAAATTTTATGGACCAAGTAATTGATTTTTTTAAAGGATTATTTGATAGTGACCTTTGGCCTCCGAGATGGCATTGCGGAACATGGACGAGTTTTCACGGATGGCTTTATATTATAAGCGATCTTTCTATATGGTCAGCCTATTTTGCGATCCCTTTGGTTATTGTAAGGTATATTTCTCGTAAAACTGAACTGAGGTTTCAAAAAATATATTTTTTATTTGCCGCCTTCATTCTCGCTTGCGGGCTTACCCATTTACTTGATGCCATTACATTTTGGGTACCCATGTACAGGTTAAATGCATTGGTGAGATTTATTACGGGTGTGGTGAGTTGGTTTACCGTTTATCATCTTATTAAAATACTCCCTGTTGCCTTTACGCTAAAAACATCAGAGCAGTTAGAAGCAGAAGTTAATAAAAATAAGGCACTGGTTAAAGAGCTCGAAGCTTCAAACGCACAGCTTAAAAAACAAAGTGAATTTATAGAGAAGATATTAGATTCCACTGTTGATTATACCAATGTATTTGATTTAAATTTTAACCTGCTGTCTATAAATAAAAACAGTGAAAAC
>JBBRHI010000434.1:0-3425 GCA_038222995.1 Bacteroidia bacterium
CCTTGCCGGGATGGATGTGAAAAAAATCGGCACCAGGAATACGCCTGAGTTTAAAGTGATCAATGGAACTGATCACGGCTCAGTAGTACTAACCGTTAAAGCCAGGAAAGGCAGCACGTACAAATGGCAGTACAATGCAGACCCTACAGGGAACGGTGCATGGACAGAAGCCGGTTCGGGCAACGTTCACACAAAAACCATCAGCGGTTTAACCCCCGGGATCAATTGGTTCAGGGTTATTTTTACCGATGGCAACGGTGAGCATGTGCAGGCTCCCGTAAGTTTTGCAGTGAATTAAAAGAATGCTATAACGGTCTTGTTGCCGGGATACTAAAAAGGGAAACGCAGTGTTTCCCTTTTTTAATTGGGGTTAAGTTATAGATGGATGTATTAGAATAATATAGGCAGGGAACAATTATTTTAATTCACAATTATACTTTTTTTTAAGGCAATTCAATTAATGGATTTTCAGACGTTGTATTTTCTTGTTCTTGTAGGCGCATGATAGAGGAATAAAGCAGAGCGCAAGTCTTTTTCTGATAATGAAGAAGAGCATTTAGTTTTTCTTAGGATAATCGAATAATATTAATTTCCCGGACTTTACTTTTAGATCTTTCCAGGTATAGGTATTAAACTGTATGCCGGCAATGCAGCAGGTTGGCATTTCCATTGGCAAATCGCCCGTGAGCGCATAGGCCAGTTCACTGATGATGGGGTTATGCGCAAACAACATGAGCGATTGGCAGGCATTATCCGTTTTCCTGATCATTGATAGGTAATCTTTAACGGATGTTTCATACAATTCTTTTTTAATAAGAATAGCGTTAGCGTTGTAATTTAAATTTCTTGCAAAAATTAAAGCAGTGCTTGCCGCCCTTACTGCCGGGCTTGTTACCATAAGGTCGGGAGCTTCGGTAAGACGCTGACTGATGGCGTTGGCATTACTGTAGCCTCTTTCATTTAAGGGCCGTTCAATGTCTTTTAAAGTTGCATTATTCCAATCGGATTTTGCATGCCTCACCAAAAATAATTTCTTCATGAATGTGTTCGGTTTGCGTTTTTAGTGTTGGTTTCCCCCGTCTCTAAGTGCTTTCTTCCGTTACTTAAACTCTTCCATAGTTAAGGTCTTAGTACAAAAGTCGTATTCATCTTTAATAGAATTGGAACAAACAATAATGGTTTTATGCGTGGCGTAATCGGCAATCATTTTTTTATACCAATCAATAACGGTAGCGTCTAAATTGGTAGTAGGTTCATCTAAAAATAAAACCGGGGCATCGGCTAAAATAGCCAGCACTAATTTTAAGCGTTGTTTCATGCCGCTCGAAAATAAACGAATGTATTTTTCTGAATGTGGCGCTAAGCCCGATAATTCAATCACGGCATTGGCGGTTAAATGATTTAAAAACGGTTTATAAACCGCGGCATGTTCAATTTGTTCACGCAACGTAAAATCTTCTACTAATTCGAGGTAAGGCGATGCTAAGCTTATGGCGTTGTACATGAGCTCTTCTTCTATTTTTTTTGCGTTTTCGGTATATACAACCGCACCTTCATTTAAGGTTAAATAGCCTGTAAGTGCCTGTAACAGGGTTGATTTACCGGAACCGTTCAGTCCCAGGATCACTATTTTTTCACCGGGAACAATTTCTAAATTAATATGTCTGAAGATCCATTCTTTGCCGAATTTTTTTCCGGCATTCGTAACATGTATGTGAAGCGTGTTTTCCATTAAGGAATTTGGGTAAAAGTAGCGTTTTTTCACTTTAAAATTAACTAATTTCCCGGTTCCCAAAGCCAATTTCACGGCTCATCTGTGTAATCATCGTTCTTATCTCTCATATCTAATTAGTATCTTAGTAACCTTGAAAATGATTAAGCTCATACTCTCTCCTCTATGGAAAACCTGGTTCTTTTTGGTGTTCGCTATCTCGTTCCTGGTATTATATCCTTTTTTTTGGTTTACCATTACAACACAACGGTTAGATGCCGCCTTTAAATTAAAACGCATTTGGTCCTATTGTATTGTGATCGGTTCCGGAATTTTTCCTCGGGTAATCTTTAAATCCGCTTCTAAAAAAATGCCGAGGCCTTGTGTCTTTGTCGGTAACCATACGTCTTATTTAGATATTGTGTTAAGCCCTTTTTACATTGATCACCTGGCCTTATACCTGGGCAAGGCAGAGCTTTTGAAAGCACCGTTATTCAAAATATTTTTTCAAAAAATGGACATTCCCGTTAATCGGAAAAACAGGACAGATGCAGTGCGTTCCATGAAACGAATGGAAGCGGAAATTGATAAAGGGCGCAGTATGGTTATTTTCCCGGAAGGAACAATTCCCGTTAACACGCATAAAACGCTCCCTTTTAAAAACGGCGCCTTTAAGCTGGCTATCGACAAGCAAATACCTATTGTGCCGGTAGTTAATGTTAATAATTATAAGTTGTTGCAGAATGGTGGTTTCTTTAAAAGTTGCGGCAGGCCGGGCATCGCTAAAATTATAGTGTTCGAACCTATTTCCACTAAAGGAATGACTGAAGAAAATTTAGTAGATTTGCGTGAGCAGGTTTACGCCCTTATTAATAATACATTGAATGACTATTATGGAACAAAAAATTGATATTAAAACAGTAGATGAAGTAGCGCATTTAGCCCGTTTAGAATTTACTGACGAGGCTAAAGCGGAGATCCTGAATGATATGAACCGAATGTTATCCTTTGTAAATAAATTAAATGAAATGGATACCGAAGGCATGGAACCTTTGATATATATGACAGATGAAGTAAACGTGATGCGTGAAGATGAGCCGAAGGTGACTCTAACCCAAAAAGAAGCGTTAAAAAATGCTCCTAAAAAAGACTCGGATTATTTTAAAGTGCCAAAAGTAATTGATAACCATTAAGCCATACTTGCCCGAGCACAAAGCCGTTTTAATTTCTATTTTCAAAAGTAATATGCCTCCTTATTTTGCGGAAGAGGAGCTGCCGTTGTTCGATGCGTTTTTAGACAGGGACATTAATAATTTAAACCGTCCGTATTGTGTAGTGTTTAAAGGTAATGCCATTGTAGGTTGCGGTGGAATAGGCACTAACGAACCTGCCAAATACACCAATGAGCCGCATATAATTATGTGTTGGGGAATGGTTCACCAAAAATATCATAAGCAAGGTTTGGGTAAAGCGTTATTGGAGTTTCGGATAGAGCAGTCTAAAAAATTGTTTCCCGGTACAAAGATAGCGTTGGGTACTACACAGCATTCCTTTCCTTTTTTTGAAAAATATGGTTTTAAAATTGTTCACTATGAAAAAGACCATTGGGCAAAGGGTTTGGACCTTTATCAAATGGAGTTGATGTAGCTGTATCCCATAAAAGTTATCTATTTCAAATACCATTTTTCTTTTCTCTTATCTTTTTATAAATTAG
>JBBRHI010000435.1:0-3422 GCA_038222995.1 Bacteroidia bacterium
CCTTAATATTCATAATATACAATTAATGAATGCGAAAGAAAATTACAAAACAACGTTATGATATTAAAATTTAAAACAATTAAGGATAAACTTTATTATGGAAAACAATACACATACAAACCCTGCCAACGAAGCTCACAATGATGCAGCATCTAAAGAGAAAAAAGGTAAGAAGAAGAAAAAAAGAATGGTCATACTCGGCGGAGTGGGGTTGGTAATACTGGCCATTGTATTAACCGCATGGATTTCCTCGTTAGGACATGAAAGTACGGATAACGCGCAAATAGATTCTATTATTACACCTGTAAGGGCTATAGTGCCCGGCTTTGTAACCGAGATAAAATTTACCGATAACCAACAGGTAAAAAAAGGGGACATTTTGGTGATCATTGACAGCAGTGATTATGCAGCGAGGGTTGCGCAAGCGGAAGCTGCTTTAGAAAGCGCGAAAGCACAATTGGAATTATCGAAAACAGGACAAGTAACGGCGGGCTTAAATGCCAATGCATCAGTATTAACGAGCCAGGCTGCTAAGGAAAACATTGCGACTGCTAAAGCACGATTGGATAAAGATGAGAAAGACATGGCAAGGCTTGAAAAAATGTTGAAGGATGGGGCAACCACACCGCAACAATATGAGTCGGTAAAAGCGGAGTATGAAACCGCACACGCTCAGTACGAGATGATGACCAAGCAATATGAAGCATCCTCCGCACAGGCTACAGGGGCTCAATCGCAGGCGGAAGGACAAAAATCGCAGATTGCACTTTCAACCGCTTTGGTTAAACAACGTGAAGCAGAATTGGCTTTAGCACAGACACAATTAAATAATACCATTATTACTTCGCCTTTCGATGGGATCATCTCTAAAAAATCGGTTGAGGTAGGGCAGTATATGCAAATGGGCTCGCCGTTATGTTCGGCTGTTGATTTTAAAAATTTATATGTATCGGCTAATTTTAAGGAAACACAAATTGAAACGATGAAACCCGGGCAGGAAGTAGATATTAAAGTAGACGCGTTTCCTAAAGCACAAATTAAAGGGAAGTTGGAAAGCTTTGGCGGAGCAACAGGAGCACGCTTCTCTTTATTGCCTCCCGATAATTCAAGTGGTAATTTTGTAAAGATCACACAACGTGTACCGGTAAAAATTACCATCACTGATTTCCCTAAAGAAATGTCAGGGTTAATTATCCCAGGCTTAAGTGTTATTGTAGACGTTAAAACAAAATAATAAAACACTCGTCGTGAATCAAACTCTCGCAGCACCTGTCATTACATATCCTACGGGCTTCACCAAATGGATCACCATTATTACAGCGATAAGCTGCGCGGTATTGGAATTAATTGATACCACCATTGTAAACGTTTCTTTACGGGAGATCAGCGGGAGCATTGGTGCTACTACAACTGAAATAGCATGGGTTGTAACAGCCTACGCCATTTCTAACGTTATTATTATTCCTTTAACAAGTTTATTATCAGATCTTTTCGGCCGAAAAAATTACTTTACAGCTTCTGTTATTATATTTACCGTAGCTTCTTTAATGTGCGGGTTATCTGACAGTTTATGGACACTTGTATTTTGGAGATTTATACAGGGCTTAGGCGGGGGAGGTTTATTATCGACCGCGCAAACTATTATTGTGGGCGCATTTCCTCCCGAAAAAATAAGTACGGCTAACGCAATTTTTGGTATGGGTATTATTATGGGCCCTACATTCGGCCCTACCATGGGCGGTTACATTACCGATAACTTTTCGTGGCACTGGATTTTTTTTGTAAATATTCCTATCGGTATCATTGCGGCAATTTTATCATGGACCTATATTACCGACCGGCCCGGCGCCTTCAAACCCAAGAAGATCGATTGGTGGGGCATCGTCTTTCTCGTCATGGCTGTTGGCTCGTTGCAATACGTGCTCGAAGAAGGTACCTCAAAAGATTGGTTTGAAAGTGATGAGATCGTGATCATGTCCCTCTTATCAGCCTTTGGCTTAATTGCTTTTATTTACCGTGAATTGAGTATTGATTACCCGGCAGTAAATATTAAGCTATATAAAAATTATAATTTGGTAATGGGCAGTATTATGAATTTTATGCTCGGCCTTATGCTCTTTGGTACCGTATTTATTTTCCCTTTGTTTGCACAAATTACGTTGGGGTGGACGGCCACGCAAACAGGGGTATTTATGATCCCCGGGGCTTTATGTTCAGCGGTAGGTATGCCGTTTGTTGGTAATTTATTGAGTAAAGGGGCAAATCCTAAAACTATTATTATCATAGGCATCCTGCTCACTTTCGGTTTTTTAATGCTGCTTGGTTTTGCAGGGCCCGACTCAAACGAAAGTAATTTTTATTTTCCGTTTGTATTGCGAGGTTTTGGCATGGCCTTTATGATGTCCCCTATCTTAGCGTTAGCAGTTGGCGGCTTAAAAGGGAAAGATATGGTACAGGCTATTGGTTTAGCAAATATGATCCGTCAGTTAGGCGGTGCCGTTGGTATTGCATTAATAAATGTATATGTGGTGCATTTAAATTCGCAAACGCGCGCTAATATGATCGGGTATATTAATACTTACGATACTGTAAGTTCTGACAGGATAAATACGCTGACGCAAAACTTTTTAGGCTCCGGTTATTCGTTGGATGAGGCGCAGAGTCTTGCTTACAAAATGCTGGAAGGCGCTTTATTTAAACAGCAATCATTAGTAAGTTATACTCAAGGCTTTTTAATGGTAGGTTTTACTATTTTAATTTGTATCCCTGTGGTATTAATGATCCGTTACAAAAAAGGAGAAAAAGCAAAAGTAATTGCAGACCACTAACGTTTAACGATATTGTTTTATCATATAAGAACCACGATAAAAAGTTCGTGGTTTTTTGTTTCCGCTATTTTTTTGTATCTTTAATTAAGCCGTTTTTTGCGGCATACTACATACTATTTAATTAACGCTTATATAATAAAGATGAAAAAATGGATCATCCTCTGCGTTCTTAGTATATCCTCAATAGGCATATTTTCGCAAACACGCGAAGAAACGGCGGCAAAGAATTTTGAAACCTCTTTTTGGATCACATTTAAAGGAGCATACCCTGCAGATAGCGGTAAAACCGTCTTTGAAAATTATTCGGAGTTGTGGATGCGTAAGGCGCTTCCCGAAGAATTAAAGTTGATGCTTGAATATGATCCTCAAAAATTTTATACTGATTATTTATACCTGATTAAAAACTCACGGGATACGTTAATTAAAATTGCCGGTTTAGAGTTAAATCAAACTATTAAAAACACGTACGCTAAATTTAAACAAAGTATTTTGCAAGGTGAAAAAACCGGAAAGTTCAACAATAAACAAGATAAAGTCTATTCTGAAATCTTAAAGCTGAATATCGACAAGTCAATGCCTTCCGTTATCGGCTTT
>JBBRHI010000436.1:0-3414 GCA_038222995.1 Bacteroidia bacterium
TTAATATTATTTATATATTTGACTTAACAATTAGAGTCTATTTGCTATTGCGTTATTCGTAGAGTAAAAGTCTTTTGAAAATGTATATTACTGATTATCAACATACAAGAGTCAAGGTTCACAAACCTAACTCTCCGCCAAAGGTAAAATTGAAAAAATGCGCTATTCGTAGCGTCCAAGTTCAAAAAGCACCAAAAATGGCCTCAGTGAAGCGGAAACGCAATAGGTTCAAAACCCTAGCTCTCCGCCAGTTTCAATACGATAATACATTAAAAGCCTGCAAATCAAATGATTGCAGGCTTTTCTTTTTGTGTCAAAATGCCGTTTTATGCACCAATTCCCTACAAAAAGGGGCGTAATTCGGTGAGTTAATTTCGGTACCACCCTTACTCACCAATTTATATCTATTCATTTGATTGTCAACATGTTCAGTTATTAAATATCTTGTACAGGTCTAGTTGCAAGCTTAGTTTTGTTTCACTTTTAATGCTTAAAACATTATGAAAACTAATTTCAGCTTGCTTTTTTATTTAAAGAAGCCAAAGAACTATCAAAACGGCCCTATGCCCGTTTATTTGCGCATTACCGTTAATGGTCAGCGTGCCGAAAGCGCGTCAGGCCGGGAATGCTTGCCATCCTTATGGAACAGCACAGCAGGGCGATTTAAAGGCACTAAGGAAGAGATTAAATCCTTTAACGCCTACTTGGATGATTTACAAATGAAAGTTTACCAGGCGCATCGCTTACTCACCGAAGCGGACGCATTGATTACTGCCGAAACCATCCGAAACAAGTTTTTGGGCAAAGCAGAAAAGCCACGTTCTTTAATCGGGATATTCGCAGAGCATAACAGAAAGGTAGAAGCCCTGATTGGTAAGGAATTTACTAAAGGCACATTATGCCGGTACAAAACATCATTGAAGCATACCCAGGATTTTTTGAAATGGAAGTATAACCTTACGGACATTGATATTAAACTGGTTGATCATGCTTTTATAACGGAATACGAGTTTTATTTACGGTCTGAAAGAAAATGCGCCAATAATTCTGCCGTAAAATACATCAAGAATTTTGGCAAGATCATCCGCATTTGCATCGCTAACCGATGGTTGACCTATAACCCGTTTCTGAATTATAAAAATAAGATTAAAACCGTTGACCGGGTTTATTTAACTACGGAGGAATTACAGGAAATGGCAAATAAGGATATGGCAACCGACCGATTAACGCAGGTGCGTGATATATTCCTGTTCTGCTGTTTTACTGGGTTGGCTTATGCCGATGTAAAGAAATTACGCCGGTGGGATATTGTAACAGGTATTGACGGGGAGCAATGGATAAACATTAAACGGCAAAAAACAGATACTCCGTCCCACATACCTTTATTGCCCGCTGCCATGACATTAATACAGCGTTACGCAGAACATCCGCATTGTGAAAACATTGGCCGGGTTTTACCGGTATTGAGCAATCAGAAAATGAATGCCTATCTGAAAGAAATAGCAGATGTGTGCGGGATTAATAAACCGATAACCTTCCATATTGCCCGACATACTTTTGCAACCACAGTAACGCTTTTAAATGGCGTTCCCATTGAAAGTGTATCTAAGATGTTAGGCCATACCAATATCCAAACTACTCAGCATTATGCAAAGATATTGGATATCAAAGTTGGTGCTGATATGGCATTGCTTCGGAAGAAGTATACTACAGCCGCCGGAAAACCTTAATGTGCTTTATTCACCGCCACAGCGATATGGATCAGCTCTGGATAAAATATAAAGACACATAAACTCAATGATGTGATCTGGGGATTGACATTTCCCAACATTTGCCTGTGAACGTCAGTTTAAGTATTGGATTTATTAGCTTTAAACTCATCAGTCATAGTTTTGTATAATTCATTGAAATTACATTTTAATCCGTTCGCAGATATGCTTATAGGAGATTCGTAACTTTTAAAGTTAATTTCCATTGCTTTTCTTTTTATAAAACTGTTTTGTTTATTAATATATTCTTCCGGATTATTAACTATTATCGTTATAAAATTCTGATTGGCAACTGTTGTTTCTTTAATTTCCCTTATGTCTTTCCATAATATTAATCCGGCTGATGTACCACCTGAATTATCGTTTATACCTTTATCATTAATAACAAGCCCCGGACGGTTGTCAATTATTTTTTTTGCAATAAAAGTCGCACACAGGCCAAAAAAAAGAATAGAAGCGACTCCTACTATAAAAATCAGCACTGGATTTGCATGAATACCCTGCATACTTATTTCTTTAGGCTTCGTTACAAACCAAGCCCCCAATGCTACAAAAGCGATTGAGCCTGCTAACATTAGTGATAATTTTGACTTACTTAATGGTATTTCAATTTCTTCAGTTTTTGTCATTATTAAGGTTGTTTGAGTTTATGAATACACTATTTAGGTGAAATTGTAGTGGTGTGATTCGGTGAAACTTAACGCTCATCAAGATTGCTTATAAAAGTAAACTTTTTTACATTCAATAGAAATAAATCATTTCTTCGATCCCCACTAAATTTAAGTATGGCTTTTTAATACCGAAAGGTTCAAAATGCGCCGGGCATTGCTTTAACGGATGGTTTATTTATTTATGGTTCGTTTTATAAATACCATTTCGACCATCGGGAGCAATGGCAAGTTTGCCCGAGCCGAAAGGCATCGGGTAGTTTTTGTGGTAACAAAAACACAAACTTGCTACTTATCGGCAAACTGATTTGTAAAAGAGCATAGTCGTTCGGGTGATCTTCTGTTAAGCAACAAAAAGCGAAAGAAGACAGGGCTGTCAAGGGAACGTGGAATAAATGGCCGGGTTTGTGAAAGGCTTGTGGGTTTATGCCGCGAAAGCCCTTTACTGCCCTGGCTTCGCGGGCTACCTTTGCTTTTACAGATGATCCGCCAAAAAAAGAAAAATAAGCTACTTTATAAATCCATAAATCTTATATTTGTCCTAATAAGATTTGCAATTAATCTGTATTAAAAAAGTGGTGAGTTTTTCGGTGAGTAAGAAATTATACCCACATAACATATTGAAATTCAGGGTGGTTTAAGGGTGTTACAAATCCCTAGCTCTCCGCAAAAAAGGTTCGCAAGTTGCGAACCTTTTTTTTGTTATATCTGAAATCCCGCTTTAATCAAGACAATTCTTACCAACAGGTTCCTTTTAAAGTATAGCTTTGCTTTAAATCAATAGTTATGAACGCTAATATATTCTCTTATAAAATTGATGGCATCTTCCTTGAACCGGTAAACGACGACCTGAAGGTCAGTAAAAGCTTTGACAAGAAAACCATCCTCGACGATTTGAAAGAAAAGCTTAAGGCCGAAAATTATAAGATAGATGAATCTTCACTCAACTATAAACTTATCGACGATCAACTATATAT
>JBBRHI010000437.1:0-3397 GCA_038222995.1 Bacteroidia bacterium
TGGTACCCATGCTTACCACATCCTGGTTATCGTTATTGCTCGGTATACTGTGCACATACATAGGGTTTGATAACATTTGATTTTCGGCAGTGGTTGAAGTTGCCGTAAACTGGACGCCTTGCATACCAAGGTTTAAGCCCAATACACCATGGTTAACAAACGGAGGCAAAATATTGTTTAATTTATTATTCAATAAAAAATTCAATTGCCTTTCGGCAAGCATTGATAATTTAGTGATGGAAATTTTTAATTTATCCATTTCCAACGCTACATAATCGCCATGGAAATTACCGCCGTGGTAAACGTTTTTACGCTCCCAGTCTACAATTGGATTATCGTTGGCAGAGTTAATTTCATTTATTAAAACTTCTTTCGCATAATTAACCGTATCAACAATAGGCCCTACAATTTGCGGCACACAACGAATAGAATAGTACTCCTGCATCTTTTCAACCAACACATCTACTTCTACTTTTTGATTGTAGTGATGCTCTTCACGGCTTTTTACCAGTTTACTATCCTTTAAAGTATGCTGCAGTGCTTTGGCAACCAGGTTTTGCCCGTAATGGTGCTTTACCTCGTTTAGCGGTGTTGAATAATGATCGTCGAAGCTTTGCACTAATTCCATAATGGTGGCCGACGCCAAAAGGCTCCAGTTCATAAGGTTTTCAGCGTAAATTACGTTTAGCATGCCAATGCCGCTCATGGCAGAAGTTCCGTTCATTAAAGCCAGGCCTTCACGAATGTGAATTTCCATGGGCTTCACATTTTCTTTTTTAAATGCCTCAGCCGTATCTGTAATTACACCGTTATAGTAAACTTCACCTTCACCGATTAAAGTTAAAGCCAAATGCGCCAGTTGAACCAAATCGCCGCTGGCTCCCAAACCGCCGTGCTCGTAAATAACGGGAGAAATATTTTTATTGATCAGGTCTTTAATTAAAATTAAAGCATCAGGATGAATCCCTGCGTAGCCCTGCATTAACGTGTTTAAACGCGCCAACATAACGGCTTTACAGTCTATTTCAGGAATTGGATTTCCGGCGCCTGAGCAATGGCTGCGAATTAAATTGTACTGCAGTTTCATTTGATCATCGTGGTTAATACGGTATTGTGCCATAGGGCCAAAACCGGTATTAATACCATAGATCAATTTTTCGCGTGTAAATTCTTTCAAAAAATAATGGCTGCGATATACTTTTCGCAAAGCCTCTTCATCTAACTGAAGTTCGAGATTACTTATTAAAACCTTGTAGAAATCATCCGCCGAAATTTTCTTATCACCAATTTTTACCATATTTATTTGTGCAATTTACAAAATTACAACAATTTTACTATCCGCGGCACCGGGTATTTCTATTTTATGCTTAAAAGTTAAAAAAAGCATTAAAATGCTAAATTTGCTGTATTCTTTTCCTTATTTTGCAGCCTTTTAACAGCTATTTTATATTAAGATGAATTTTTTTACGAAAGACACGAAAACCGCATTCGAAGCTATTTCTACAGCACAATTTATTGCTTTTGCTCCCATTTTATTCCAGGCATCAAAAGCCTTAAGAGACCTTGGAATTTTAGAACTCGTAAGTAAAAGCGGAGAAGAAGGTTTGACGTTACAGGAAATTTATACTAAGGTAAAATTATCAGAATATGGCGCCAGAGTGCTCCTGGAAGCAGGTTTAGGAATTGGATTGGTACTTAGGAATAACGATAAATATACGATCACAAAAACAGGGCATTTTATTTTGAATGATAAGATGACAAAAGTGAACATGGATTTTTCGAACGATGTGTGTTACGAAGGTATGTTCTCCTTAACAGACAGTATTAAAGAAGGAAAACCAACCGGGTTAAAAGCTTTAGGCGACTGGCCTACCGTTTACGAAGGCTTATCTATATTGCCTCAACCGGCTAAAGACAGCTGGTTTAATTTTGATCATTACTATTCGGACGGCTCTTTTGACCTGGCTTTAAAGCATGTTTTTAAAAACAACCCGAAACATATTTTAGATATCGGCGCTAACACCGGTAAGTTTACGCTGAAAAGCATGGCTAAAGATCCTGATGTTAAAGTAACCTTATTAGATTTACCGATACAGTTAGCCGTTGCCAAACAAAATATTGAAAAAGCAGGTTTCAGTGATAGGGTAAATTACCACCCTCTTAATATTTTAGATGATGCCAACCGTTTCCCTAAGGGTGCAGATGCTATTTGGATGAGCCAGTTTTTAGATTGCTTCAGTGAAGATGAAATTGTAAGCATTTTAAAACGTTGCCACGAGGCTATTACAGACGACGGACATATTTACATTATGGAAACATTTTGGGATAAGCAAAAATTTGAGATCGGCGCTTTCAGCTTACAAATGACATCGTTATACTTTACAAATATTGCTAACGGTAATAGCCAAATGTACGATAGCGTTGTGTTTAATAAGCTTATTGATAAAGCAGGTCTTAAAATTATTGAACAAATTGATAATGTAGGCATAAGCCATACCGTGCAGATCTGTAAAAAGAAATAATGCCGCACGACATTACAAACTCCACGGATGTAGCCCTGTTAGTAAGGACCTTCTACGATACCCTTTTACAAATAGAAGAGATCAAGCCTGTTTTTGCGAATGTAGATGTTGAAAAACATATGCCTCATATGATCGCTTTTTGGGAATTTGTATTGCTTGATAAAGAAGGCTATACCACTAATGTTTTTGATAAGCATGTGAATTTACCTTTAAAACCGGAGCATTTTGTAATATGGTTATCTACTTTCGAGAAAACCGTACACACTTTATTTGCCGGCGAAAAGGCCGAAATGGCCATACAACGCGCTAATACTATTGGTTATTCGTTTGAGAGTAAATTGAAGCAAATGGGTAAGCTGAAATAATTTTTTTTCACCACAGAGAAACTGAGAAACAAACAGTTGAAACCTAAAATTTACCGGGTAAAATACTCTCCTAATTTCTATATTTTTTGTAAATTCGCTCTCCTTAATTGTACCATAAAGTTTATAGCAAACACTTGTTTCTATGTGCCTATGTGGTTAAAAAAATAAAATGAAAAAGTACCCTACATACAACCATCTTAACTTATCACAAATAAGTAAGGATATTTTAAAATTCTGGAACGAAAAAGACACGTTCAAAAAATCCATTTCTACACGTGAAGGTAAAACGCCCTGGGTGTTTTATGAAGGCCCGCCTAGCGCTAACGGCATGCCCGGCATACACCACGTAATGGCCCGTACCATTAAAGATATTTTTTGCAGATATAAAACTTTACAAGGTTTTCAAGTAAAACGAAAGGCTGGTTGGGATACACACGGTTTGCCAATTGAATTAGGCGTTGAAAAAACATTGGGAATTACCAAAGAAGATATTGGAAATAAAAATTCTTC
>JBBRHI010000438.1:0-3397 GCA_038222995.1 Bacteroidia bacterium
ACAATACGTAATGGATTTGTATTATCAACATATACACCATTGTCAAAGCTTTTAAATTGAGTTTTAATAGCGCTGGTACAAGGATTTGTTGCGTTGGTACAATATTGATCAATTGTATAACTTGCATCTATACTGTTGATACCCGAGCTGCGATTTCCGATTATATAAGCGTTACCTGCATTATACTCAAAACTGCATCCTTTTATGCTTATACCTTGTACGTCCCATAACGACATTCTTGCATCAGGGAGGTAACCGTTTATAAGTAGATTGTTTAATTGAAAATTACATTTATTAAAATAGCTTGCGTTTCCACCATACGGATTTTGGTACGACATAAATTGAACATCTTTTACGTTGTTAATAAAGTTTCCGTTATCTCCTTGTATAATTCCTCCAAAACTTCCCCAATCAAGATTACCGTAAATATCGCTTAAGTATGTTGTAATTCCGCAACCTGCATTAGTAACAGTTCCACCGTTAATTACTTGCGCAATGCCTTGGTAAACAGCATAACCTCCGCTATAATTATGCCCCTGTGCAGGATCTCCCTGAACTTCTATCCCATTCCATACGCCTGTTTTACACCAGGTGGTTACGGTTCCGCCGTCAATAATAAGTTTAGCACCTCTTTCTACCTGTATTTTTCCTTCGATGGCCATTGCAACTTTGCATTTTATTGTTAGGGTGTTACCGGCTTTTACTAAAATATCTTTATACATTTGAATGTCAAAATCCCAAACTTCACTGCTTGTAATAAGCCAAGGACTAGTATGTTGTGACACAACATCCTTTACAAACTTCCTTAAATTAGTCGGATAATTATTTGAAAGATGTAAGTTTCTATATCTTCTTCCCATTTGAATGGGCGAGATCCATGTATTGTTTCCCTGTCCCCCCATTATATTATTGCTTACATTACTTCCATATTCAAAACAAGATAGGCAAGGAGAGTTGCTTGGAGGAACAAGGCCTGAAGCAGTGGGACATAATGACATTCCACCGGGAAAAACATCACTTAAATAATCAGGATTTCCACATCCTCCGTTAAATGATGCCCAATCATCTCCACTATATTGGTATGTATGTCCCAAGCCAAAAGTATGGCCTATTTCATGACGAAGATGATTTTGTAAGAAACCGTTTCCAAAACCCGGGCCTGCAGTTGTGACAACTGCAGGAGCACCATTGTTACTTGATAAATGACCGGGGCCTCCGCTCGCATTAATTACAATCGGTAATCCTTCATCTAACCTTGAAGGGTCTACAGAATTAATAAAAGAAAACAGCTGACCATCATCATTTAGTGTATATAAATAATTATCAGCATAGAAGTAAATATTTGTTACTTCATACTGTATTCTTGAATCATTTATATATGGGGAAACAAAGCCTGGAGGGTTTGTATAGGAAGCACTTCTGGGATCAGAAAATCTTTCGGTATTTCCGTTTGTTATGGCCGAAAGCATAGTGTTTAAGGCAGGTACGCCGTTATATGTGCTGGAAGTATTTTCCCACTGGCTTCCCGGAAAAGTTTGAGTGAAAATATGCAATGTTATTTTTAAAGTAATTATGGGATCATTTAAAGTGGGAATATAAGTCTGCGGTAACCTGTATTTGTTGACATAATCGGTCAATGCATAACCGCAATTATTGACCATAGGCGTTCGATAATTATTTATCTGACTGATAGTGCTGCACGGGTAGATTTGAGCTTTTGTCATTAAGACATTCAAAGCCAAGCTTCCAAAGATTAATAGTTTTTTCATAATAGTAGTTTTAGTGTTTTGTTCAACAAAAGTATTATATGAAATAAACGGATATATCATTTTAGGATATTTCGCCTTAATTTCTTTATAACCGGTAGGGTTTATTGAGCAGTTACACTTTCCCTTTTTATTTAGTTGTGTTTTAAATCTGTAATATTGTAAGTCATCTTTTTAGTATGTGTCTTAATAAAAGCGCGTTTTATATTATCTGCCTTTGTATGTGCATTCATACCTGCATGGCGCAGCTTGATATAAAGCCCTCGGCGAAGTTTTCGTTTGATAATGCTAAAGATTATGATGAAGTGAGTAATCGTAAAATTAAGCTTGTAAACGTAAACTTTACCGATGACCGTTTTGGGAATACAGATAATGCTGTATTTGTAACAGGTCACGATCAAAGCTATATTAACCTGGGTAATTACCCTGCCCTTAAACCTACCACGGGCAGTATCTCTTTGTGGGTAAAGATTTATGAAGAAGTGTGGTCAGGCAGGGGGCATTATATTAATCCTGTTATTGTTACAAAATCAACCGTTGAAAATGATTTTTATGAGTCGTATGCTATTTATTATGCACTTTATGGGGACAAGATCAGTACCTGTGCCACAAGAGATTCCATAAAGCAAATCTCTATCAGTTCTGCCGGCAAGTTTGAACGTTTTAAATGGCACCACCTAGTTATCGCCTATAATGATGATTATTTTACATTTTATATTGACGGAAAAAAAGAATCGCAGGTTATTAAAGGTTACAGGACCCGGTTTTTATCGACCGATTCTGTGATTGTGGGTGTTACTGCTAATAAAAAAAATGCCAGGTATTTAATGGCAGCTGTAGATGACATCCTGTTTTATAGCAAGGTGCTTACCGAAAAAGAAGTTTGTGAACTTTATGAAGCGCCTGATCCAAACCGGCGTAAAGTAATGATGATGTGGGTTTCAGAAATAGTGATGCTTTTAGGTATAACGCTGGTATCCTATTTTTTTATAAGATACAGGGTTAAAAAAGCGGTAAAAAAAGAAAAAAGGAAATACGAATTAGAAAATAAATTACTTGAAACAGAGCTGAAAGTAAACAGGGCCTCTATGAACCCACATTTTTTATTTAATTCATTAAATACATTGCATAATTTTATTTTGTCGGAAGAGACTGACAATGCCAGTAATTACCTGATAAAGTTTTCTAAGCTCGTTCGTAAAATACTTGAAAGCAACATGCATGACAGTATTTCGTTAAAGTTAGAAATTGAAATACTGGAACAGTACCTTGATATAGAAAATTTGAGGTTTAAAGAAAATATTCAATATACCTTTGTTTTAGATGATGCCTTGATGTCATCCTCAGTTAATATTCCTATAATGATACTGCAACCCTTTATTGAAAATGCCGTATGGCACGGTTTATTGACTAAACAAGGAGATAAACTAATTACGGTTTCTTTTTCTTTATATAAAGATAAGTATATTTATTGTGTGATCGAAGATAACGGAACCGGTCGAAAAACAGCAAAAACAACTTTTTTAGAAAAAACATCGCTGGCCACCGGATTTGTTATGCAGCGTTTAGAGCTGTTAAATAAAATTCATGATCTTAATTGTACCATAGTAATAGAAGATAAACCTAATAAT
>JBBRHI010000439.1:0-3389 GCA_038222995.1 Bacteroidia bacterium
AGGACGTGGTGTAAAACAAAAAGCCCGTTTAAATAACTACGATAAAATGATGAATGAGGATATTAAGGATAAAGAAGAAAGACTGGAGATCTTTATTCCTAACGGTCCGCGCCTTGGTAACGAAGTTATTGAATCATTGGACGTTTCAAAAGGATTTGGCGATCGTTTATTATATGAGCATTTAAATTTTAAATTACCTCCTGCCGGGATCGTTGGTATCATTGGGCCAAATGGCGCAGGTAAAACAACCTTGTTCCGTATGATCATGGGAGAGGAAACACCTAACAGCGGGGAATTTAAAGTTGGGCCTACCGTTAAAATTGCTTACGTCGATCAAGATCATAAAGAGCTTGAACCTAACAAAACGGTATATGATGTATTGAGCGGCGGTTTGGATAATATTACTTTAGGCGGAAAGCCGATGAATGCAAGAGCATACATTTCACGTTTTAATTTTGCCGGCAGCGACCAGGGAAAAAAAGTAAGTGTCCTATCCGGTGGTGAGCGTAACCGTTTGCACCTCGCAATGGCGCTTAAAGAAGAAGGTAACGTGTTATTACTCGATGAGCCTACCAACGATTTAGATGTAAATACATTACGTGCTTTGGAAGAAGGCTTGGAAAATTTTGCCGGTTGTGCTGTAATTATTAGCCACGACAGGTGGTTCCTGGATCGTGTGTGTACGCATATATTGGCATTTGAAGGAGACAGCTCAGTGTATTGGTTTGAAGGCGGATACAGTGAATATGAAGAGAACCGTAAAAAGCGTTTAGGTAATGTAGAACCAAAACGCCCTCGTTATAAAAAACTGACGGTATAATGCGGGTATAGTATGAAGTATTGGATTAGTTTAATTCTTTTTTTTACTTTTCTGAACGTCAATTCGCAGGATAAGATCTTTAAAAAGGATTTTCTGAACGATTATGAATCAGGAACAGACTTAAGAATTAAAGATATACGTAACGATACGCTCTATTATACGGTAGGGGGATTTTCAAAAAGCATCTCCGAAACGGAAGTGATTGCCGTTAAAAGAAATTGTAAAGAAAAAAACTCTAAATACGTGTACCTTAATCCACAAGATGAGCGAATCTATGGAATAAATAAAGATGTCGTATTCTTTAAAAGCGACTATAAGTTTACCGTAAAAAATAGTGAATTATCGAAAGAGTGTTTTTTGGAGAAATTTCGTGTATATGATTTTACGGGAGATTTTCCTGAAAATAAAAAAGGTAAATTATTTATCAGGAATAAGAAAACGGGCAGACACAAAAGGATCCCTAAAAACACTAAGATCTGTATTTATTTAAAAGATGATGTTTTAAAAAGAAGGTACAAGGGCCGCGTTTATTCAGTTTCCGGTGATACTTCACGGCTTATTTTGAAAATAGGAGTAAACGGAGAAAAACATATTTACTCTTTTCAAAATAATGACATCAGTTCAATCGGTATTGAAGCACCGCCCATTTTTGTTGTAAGGCATACATTAGCTTTAATGTCTATATCAACAGTTATTTTTGCATGGACGGCAAATTTTTATTACAGGGGTAAGTGGTATCACCTTCATGATTTTAATAACTGGCAGTTAGCCAAAAATTAAATCATTAAAATTTACTTTAACAGCACACACATCAATGCAATTAATGCGGGGATGGTTTGAATGTATAAAATTTTTCGTGATGCTGTAACGGCGCCATAAATGCCGGCTACAGCCACACAGCTTAAAAAGAAAACCGCCACATTATCCTGCCAAAAAGCATCCGTTATGAAAAATGTCCATATAAGCCCTGCCGCTAAAAAGCCATTGTACAAACCCTGGTTTGCCGCTAAGGTTTTAGTCGGTTTAAATAATTCGGGCGCCAAAGAGCCTTTAAAGGCCTCTTTTCCTTTTGTTTCCCATGCAAACATTTCGAGCCATAAAATATAACAGTGAATGGCCGCAATTAATCCTATAAAAACGTTAGCAAGTATTTCCATAATGTGGGTATTTTAGTAAAGGTATCTAATAATTGATAGTACAACCCCATTAAATTAACATATTTTTTGATTCCGGTACGGTTATGGCATACTACTTAATTGGCTGTCATTATTTTAGTTATAACTTTGTAAACTATTGGTTTTTAATACTATAATTTAATTACAATAGCATTATTTTATGAAAAAAGTATGTTTTTACTTCTTCGTGTTATTATTCTGCAAATTTCAGGCTCAGCCGCCGGGCTGTTCTGCGCTTAAAGACGTTGCTAATAACACCGGGCAAGCCGGCTTATTCGGCGAATATGTGGCAGGTTATTTTTCGGATAATCCGGCTTATTTTACAAGTACCATTTCTGCTACAAACCGTATTGAATCAACCATTAATTACACAACAAATAACTGGGGCATTAGCATTCCGCCTGCATCAGGCTCTGCAGCCGATCAGGATGGATATAGTGCAAGATACAGGGGTAGTATTTATATTGCAATAGGAGGTACTTACACATTTTATTTAACAAGCGATGACGGAAGTTTTTTATGGATCGATAATGATGCAATAGCTTATCCTGCAGTAGTGGCGAATGCTTTGATTAATGACGGAGGTTTACACGGTGATGTTACTGTATCCGCTTCTGTTTTTTTACCGGTTGGTTTACATAATATACAAATTCAATTTGGAGAACAAGGCGGAGGGAATCATTTGATCTTTGAATATTCCTCAACATCTCCTGCTATATCAAGACAGGTAGTGCCTAATAGCATACTCTGCACAAGTATTCAGCCCTCAATAACTCCCACAGCGGTGGTTCCGCCGCCGGGCTGCAGTTGCAACGCGGGTGTAACAAGCCAGTTTTATACAGGTTATTTTAATGACGTTCAAACTTATTTTACAAGTAACACTCCTGTAATCAGCAGGCAGGATCCTACTATAGGCTTTACTACAGACGGGGGGTGGGGAAGTGTTTGCCCGCCTTTAGCCGGATCAAATGCCAGCCCCGAAACATTCAGTGCCAGGTTTTCCGGACAAATATATATTCCGACAGCAACCACCTATACGTTTTACTTAACTTCTGATGACGCAGCCTATTTTTGGCTTGACGGAAATGCTTTAGTAACTAACCCCGCGGCAGGAAGTGCAACAATTAATAACGGATCAACACACAGCGCTGCCACAGTAAGCGCGGTAGTAACGTTAACCGTAGGTTTGCATGATTTTAAAATTCATTACGGTGAAAACACAGGAAACAATATATGTTATTTGGAATACGCAAGCTCTACAATTTCAAGACAAATAGTGCCTCAATCTTCTTATTGCAGCTGCCTGTCTATAGGAACGTTGCCTATTGAATTAATTGATTTTACAGCCAAAATAAATTCCGTTAACCGGGTGCTTTTAAAATGGCAAACCGCTT
>JBBRHI010000440.1:0-3385 GCA_038222995.1 Bacteroidia bacterium
TAAAATAGTATGACCATCTTTTGTAGCATCACATGAGTATGACCTAGGGTCACTATCACAGTTTGAATAGTTAGTAACTTCTCTATTATTAGTAAATCTCCAAAAAATGTGATCAGTTGGCTGGGCGGGCGAATTTGTAAATCCAAGGTCGTCAGAGATACTAGTTAAATTGGAAGTAATATTATTTTTAAACTTTCCACTTTTCAATTTTTCTGTTTTTTTCATAATCTTTTATTTAATGATTAATTTTAAATTAAGGTAAATATGACCAGTTTAAACCTTCTGCCGTTACACTAAACAGTTGTACCTGTTTTGTTGTAGCCACTATGCTGTAACCGGACTGGAGCTCAAAATCATTTTCAAACACTACATTATATTCGTAGCTCGCTGCAATGCCTGAATGGGTTATAGCGGTTACTTTTATTTCACGAAACAGAAAATACGTTGTGCCGTCAAAAAGCTGTAGGGTTATTATCCCGTCCACCGGGCTTTCGGTAGCTTTAAAGGTGATCGATTCTATACTGCAGCCGTTATTATTTGCCCTTATCAGCGCATAAGGTGTATTTACAGCACTCATAGAACCAAGGCCTGTAATAGCAGTGTATTGTGTCGTATCTGTTCTCACTGCTGTTCCATAATAAGAAATGTTCATTCCCTCTGCTATAATATTAAAGCTCTCTGCATTTTCAGTAGAGGCTAATATTTGGTAACCAAACTGTAATACGAAATCAAGATTCAAAGTTCTGTTAAACCTTAAATCTATAGTTGATGCTGTAACCGCCGGAATTTCAATTTCTTTAAAAAGAACCGTTGTGGTACCATTATAAAGAAAAAGCCTGACCATACCCTGAGTAGTCGTATTTTTCGCTTGTATCGTCACACTTTTTATCAATGTGCCGTTTGTTGCGCTTGATTTTATAACAAGAGATATAGTACCGGTGCCATTAAGATTAGGATTAGCCGTGGTTATATTTACAAGCCCTGTAATTGCTGTATATTGTGTTTCTTCTGCCATGTGTTGTATGTTTAAATGGTTAAGCCGGATATTTCCAGTCCAGGCCTTCCGCTATTACCGTAAAAGATTCCGCGTTTTGAGTGGACGCTTTTAATACATAACCCGGCTGTAATTCAAAGGTATCAAGCATCACGGTTCTTGAAAAGCTTTGTGCTACGCCCGATTTTGTAATGGCGGGCACCTCTACTTCCGTTAATAATTTTGTATTGGTACCGTCGTATATAAACAACCGTACCATCCCGTAAGTTGTATTTTGAATGGATTTAATGGTTACCGATTCAACCTGGCAGCCTTTCCAACCCGAGGCGGAAACACCGGCCGTTAACACGGTACCTAAAGTCCCGGTTCCGTCTAAGGCCGTATTGGCGGTAGATATTAAGACCATACCGGTATTAGCCGTATAATTAGTGCTTTCCGGCCTTACGGTAGTGGCATAATACGCCCAGTCAGCGCCCTGTGCAATCACATTAAAGGTTTCCGCATTTTGCGTGCTAGCCTTTAATACATAACCCGATTTTAAACGGAAATTACAAGGTACAGTCATTTCATAGCTGTGGTCCTGGCCCGATTTTGTAACCGCCGGCACTTCAAATTCCTCTATTAAGCGGGTATTGGTTCCGTCGTAAATAAATAAACGCAGCATGCCCTGTGTGGTATTGCCCTGTGCTTTAAAGGTGACTGTTTTTACCAGGGTACCGTTTGCTGCGCCTGTTAAAACGGTGCCTAAGGTCCCCGTGCCGTCTAAATTTGTGTTTGCCGTAGAAATGGTTGCCATTCCTGTGTTTGCGGTGTACTGTGTTTCTGCTGCCATACTGTTTTTTTGTTTTTAATGAATGATTATATTTTTAAGAATGAAAATTTTTAATAGGCCCAATCCAAACCTTCCGCTATCACAATAAAGCTTTCCGCATTTTCGGTACTTGCTTTTAAGATGTAGCCGGCATTTAAATTATAGTTTACATTGTAGGAAACACTATATGCCGGAAAGGTTCCTGATTTTATGGAAGGGGGAATTTCAAACTCTTCAATAAGCTCGGTCAAGGAGCTTCCGTCATAAATAAACAGCCTTACCATACCCTGAGTAGTATTAACAATGGCATTAACCGTAATGGTTTTTATTAAGGTACCGTTTGATGCTGCTGTTAATACAATACCCAATGTGCCGGCACCGCTTAAGGAAGAATTAGCGGTAGAAATAAGCGCCATGCCGGTATTTGCCGTATACTTAGCCCTTTCGTTAATGGTGTTTTGTGTGTTTTCTCTTAACAGGTCTGTATTCTGTTGTGCCATCCTGGATACAACAGTGGGTTTAGCTAGCATCATGATATATATATTATTTTTTAAACGGTTAACACTAATTCATTTCAAAAGTAAATTGTTTTTCAGGGAAATGTAACCGGGTAAACTGCCGGACTCTATACCGGTGAGTGCGCCGGTTATTACCTGTAGATATCTGCAGGTTTTTATAAATAAATTGCCGGTATAAAAAAATAGTATTATTTTTAATATGTCCCCGCCTCCCTCTTAACCAACCTTGTATGAACAAACCTATAACGGTAGCTGTAGCCGATGATCACATGATCTTGCGTAAAGGGATCATTTCTTTACTTTCAGAATTTAAAGAGATTTCTGTTTTATTTGAAGCGGAAAACGGTAAGGCGTTAATGAGCGTGCTTAAACATACTCAGCCGGATATTGTACTGCTGGACATTAACATGCCTGAAATGAGCGGAAGCGAAGCCCTTAAACTGATAAAGGTTAAGTTCCCGAACGTAAAAGTAATTATGTTCAGTATGTTTTTTGATAACGCCACGGTTACAGAATTTATTAAGCAGGGCGCCAACGGATTTCTATCAAAAAACTGCGATGTGGAGCTTTTAATCTGTACCATTAAAACAGTGCATGAAAAACAGTTTTACTTTCAACACGGCATCTCCCATGAAATAATAAAAGCGTTGAGCAGGTCGGGTCATTTAAAAGATAAAAGTACTGAGCTCACCGCGCGCGAAGCAGAGATTTTACAACTTGTTTGCGCCGGGAAGTCGCATAAAGAAATTGCCGATAAATTATTTATTACACTGCGCACCGTTGATTTTCATAAAGCCAATATTTATAAAAAAACAAACACAAACTGTAATGTCAGTTTATACCGGTATGCTGTTGATGCAGGTATGTTTATACATAATGAGTTAAGCACTAAAGGTAAATGACTTTATCAAAATAAAGTTTTTATTTGATACGTTAAACGTTTTAAGTAAACATATGCAGCTTTATGTAAGCTAAAATTAATTTAAGTAAGCATTAAGAGATTTTTGTTTACGTTTAAGGTTTTAAGTAAGCAAAAATTAAGTTATGTAAATATTCGGCGTT
>JBBRHI010000441.1:0-3378 GCA_038222995.1 Bacteroidia bacterium
GTTTGTGAGGTTCTCTACAGTGGCCGGTTCACGCGGATCAAGCGACCTTGCAAGAGATGTACGCGGTTTTTCCGTTAAATTTTATACGCAGGAAGGTAACTATGATTTAGTGGGTAACAATATGCCTGTGTTTTTTATCCAAGATGCCATGAAATTTCCTGACTTAATACATGCCGTTAAACCGGAACCGCATAATGAAATGCCCCAGGCAGCATCTGCACACGATACGTTTTGGGACTTCATCTCCTTAATGCCCGAATCAATGCATATGATTATGTGGGTAATGAGCGACCGTGCTATTCCCAGGAGCCTTCGCATGATGGAAGGTTTCGGCGTGCATACGTTTCGCTTTATCAATGAAAAAGGAAAATCACACTTTGTGAAATTTCATTGGAAGCCTGTGTTGGGCGTGCATTCAGTAGCTTGGGATGAAGCGCAGAATATTTCGGGAAAAGACCCTGATTTTCACCGCCGCGATTTATGGGAAGCCATTGAAGCCGGCGCTTTTCCCGAATGGGAATTAGGCGTGCAATTAGTGGAAGAAAAAGATGAATTCAAATTCGGCTTTGACTTATTAGATCCCACTAAATTGATCCCGGAAGAATTAGTGCCGGTTAAAATAATAGGCAAGCTTACCCTGAACAGGAACCCCGATAATTTTTTCGCGGAAACTGAACAGGTGGCGTTTCACCCCGGCCATTTAGTACCGGGTATTGATTTTTCGAATGACCCTCTATTACAGGGACGTTTATTTTCGTATACAGATACGCAGTTATCGCGCCTTGGAAGCTCTAACTTTCACGAAATTCCTATTAACCGGCCTATAGTGGATGTACACAATAATCAGCGCGACGGGCACATGCGCATGGGAATTAATAAAAGTAAAACAAGTTACGAGCCCAATACATTAGGCGGTGGTTGTCCGTTCCAGGCCATGATGAAAAACATGGGCTTCACTTCTTTTCTTGAAAGAATAGATGCGAAAAAAATCCGTAACCGGAGCAAAAGCTTTATGGATCATTTCAGTCAGGCTACGTTATTTTTCAACAGCCAAAGCGAAGCGGAAAAAACACATATCATTAATGCGTTGCGTTTTGAACTTGGGAAAGTACAGGTTCCTGAAATACGGGAGCGTATGGTTGGCTTATTAACACAGGTTGATAAAGGGCTTGCCGATAAAGTAGCGGAAGCTTTAGGTATTGTTGCCAAAGCTCCTGTTCAACCAATGAATCACAGTGTACCGGCCGATGAAGATCCTAAAAATTACCAACCCGTAAAAGCAAAATCAGAAGTAGACCGGTCTGATGCCTTAAGTATGAAACATACAGCGAAAAATTCTATCGCGACGCGTCGTATTGCTTTTTTGGCAGCCGACGGTGTAGACGGAGCTTCTTTGGACACTATCAAAAAAGTATTGGAAGCAAAAGGTGCTACCGTAAAAATAATTGCACCAAAGCTCGGTTTTATAAAGTCGGCAAAAGGTAACATGATAAAAGTGGATGAAAGCTTTTTAACGGCTACAAGCGTTGTATACGATGCAGTGTTTGTACCCGGCGGTAAAAAAAGCAGTGATGCCTTAGCAATGGAAGCGGATTCTGTTCATTTTATAAATGAAGCGTATAAGCACTGCAAAGCCATTGCTATAGCAACGGGCGGAGAAACGCTGCTAAAAAATACATATATTAATACAGATGTGAAAGATGAAGGGATCATCGTCGAAAAGAATTCCGGCTTGGATAAATTATTTATCAAAGCAATTTCTCAGCACCGTTTTTGGGAAAGAGAAACAGCCCGTAAAGTTCCGGCTTAATGTATGTTTATCAAAAAAGAACGCCGCACTAAGCGGTGTTTTTTTTGAGACAATAATTAATCTTACTATTTAAAATTAACACATGCGTTAAGTATTTGTTATTTAAAACTTATATTTTCACCTATAATTCTATTTTAGCGCTCGATAATAAACAAAAATCAGTTGGCGATGATTCTGTATAATTTTTGTTATACTTTCACGTAAGTATCTAAACCCCTACGAATGAAAAACTCTTTTCTACTTATCCTGGCTGTATTAGCAGGCCATATTTCATTTTCTTCAAACTTTAAAGACCTTCCCGGATTTATCCAAAACAAAGGACAAATCGTTGATAAAAAAGGCCAATTACATCCTGAAGTTCAGTTTAAACTGGAACAAAACGGGGTAAACGCGTATTTTAAAACAGACGGGATCATGTATCACTTTTATCGTTCGGAAGATAAACCCCGTGCGGAATACACAAAAGCCGATATGGATAACCTTGCAAAAGGAGATTTGAAAGCCATCGGTAAAAAAGTGTATTTTTTCAGGCTCGATCTTGATCTGTTAAATGCAAATACGCATGCAGTGAGCTCCTCAGCCGAAGTACAGGAACAGGTCTACAATTATTATTTCGGACATTGCCCTAACGGAATTATGAATGTGAAAAGTTTTGGAGAAATCAGTTATAAAGATGTGTACCCGAACATTGACATTAAGTATTATTTTAAGGACGCTAAATTAAAATATGAATTTATTGTACATCCGGGTGCGGATATTCGAAATATACAATTTGCTTACAAAGGGGCGAGGGCAACTACGCTTGATGATGATAAGCTTAAAGTGGAAAGCGATTATAATACGATCATAGAAGAAAAGCCATACACCTATTACGAGGAAACAAATGAAGAGATCAAAAGCAGCTTTAATGTAAATAATGAAATTGTATCCTTCGGCCTTGGTAATTACGATCATTCAAAAACCATTATTATTGACCCTACTATTACCTGGGCCAGCTATTACAGTAATTTATCTTCTTCCGATTTTCACGCTAATTCAGCCTTCGATGCTAACGGAAATATTTTTACCACCTATGCAACTTATACGGCAACGTGGCCAACAATAAATGCAGGGGCAGGTCAGTATTACGACGGGGTTAAGGATGGAATTACGGATTTGATCATTGCCAGGATCAATTCTAATTATTCAAAACAATGGACCACGTATTACGGAGGATTAGACGGGGAGTATTTATGCGGTGCCGGCGGCGACTATGGCAAAACATTGGGCGTTGACCCTTCCGGCAATGTATATGTTGCAGGATATACAACAGGCTCAACCGATTTCCCTACTCAATCCTCAGGTGTAGGCGGTGCGTTTTATCAAACCAACGCCAGGGTATTTGGCGGTGACACTCCTTTTTTATTAAAGTTCGACGGGAACGGCGTGCGCCAATGGGGTACTATATTTCAGCATGAGCAAGCCAATACCAGCGGAGCAGGTATGGATATTAACGGCATCTGCGTAAGCGGAACTAAAATTTATTTTACGGGTCAAAATTACCGGTTCAATAATAATGATATGCCTTT
>JBBRHI010000442.1:0-3374 GCA_038222995.1 Bacteroidia bacterium
GTTTTTATTTGCGAAAACACCCTGATGTTTACGATCTCATCAGACATATATTTTTTGTGAACGGCTTTTAAGGCAACCGACGTGTTAATAACAGGCGCTTTTTTATACAATACCCTATCTGTATGCCTTACGGCAAACAACATTAAAAAAGCAATGATGAACAGGTTAATGTTTTGCATGTAGATGATCGTATATTAAGCGGGCTGCTTTTTTGGAAGCGCCACTGTTACCCAGCAATTTAATAAGTGTATCGTAATCTGCGAGCATGGGTTTTCTTTGTTCGGGGTCAAGGATCTTGGTAAGCTCTTCTTTTAAATTTTTTGGCGTAAGGTCGGCTTGTACCAATTCCTTTACAACGGGTTTGTCTAAAATTAAATTGGGCAAGGAAATGTATTTTACACGGCCGCCAACAACCATTTTTGCGATAGAATAAGATACTGTGCCGCCTTTGTAGCATACCACCTGCGGCAACCTGAACAAAGCGCTCTCTAACGTAGAAGTACCTGATTTTATAATGCCTGCATACGCATGATGCATTAACGCATACGTTTGATTAAATACTACTTTCACATTTTTATCTAATGCCGGCCGGTAAGCTTCTTCCGGTAAATTGGTAGTGCCGGCAATTACAAACTGATAGTCTTTAAAGTCGGGACTCACATTCAGCATAATGGAAAACATCCGCTCTATTTCCTGCTTTCGGCTACCCGGTAAAACGGCAATGATCGGACGGTCATCTAACTTATTTCTTTTAAGGAATGCTTCTCTGTCCGGCAGTGTCGATTTTTCCTGTTCAATAGCATCCAGTAAGGGATGCCCCACGTAATCGGCTTTGTAGCCGTGTTTCTTATATACGTCTACTTCAAAAGGAAGTATTACAAACATTTTTTCACAGGCACGCTTTACAATTTCTACCCTGTTTTCTTTCCATGCCCAAATGGTAGGCGAAATATAATACAGCACACGTATGTTATTTTGTTTTGCCCAATCGGCGATGCGTAAATTAAAACCCGGGTAATCCACTAATATCAATACATCAGGGCCATCGTTTAAAATATCCCGCTTACAGAGTTCAATGTTCTTTAAAATGGTACGAAGATTTTTTGCTACCTCTACAAAGCCCATAAATGCGAGGTCTTTAATGTGCTTTACCGGTTGCTTATGGGCAACTTTTGCCATAAGGTCGCCGCCCCAAAAACGAAATTCTATGTTCGGATCAATCAACAGCAACTCCTTCATCATATTTGAGGCATGAAGGTCGCCTGATGGTTCGCCTGATATAATATAGTATTTCATGGGCCGTATTTGAATTTAAAGAAGTGAAATATAAAGCACCAAGCCTACGTAGGCAAACGTAGCATATATAATTCCGCGTGCTATATCATACGCTTTTTTATTGAGCAAAAGGTAAAAAACAATGAGGTTTGCCACAACGCACATAATGGTTACTTCCTGCAGCATTTGCCCTGCCCGCAGGTATTTTATAAAGCTTACCGGGAAACCGAGCGCGCTGTGAAAGAAGGCCCAATAGCATAAAAAGCAAAATGCCGGGAACAGGATACCGATCAAAAAACCTATCCATTTTTTATCTAATTTATCTAACATATTTACAATATATTTTTTAAATGATTAATGTATTGGTGAGCGGTAAGATCATGCATTACCGGTACAATAGAAACATACCCGTTTTGTAAAGCCCATTCGTCGGTATCTGTTGCTTCAGGCTCAAAATTTACAAATTTGCCCGTAAGCCAGTAATAAGCCCTGCCGTAAGGATCCTGTCTTTCATCAAATTCTTCCACCCAGTTAGCCTTTGCTTGCCTGCATATTTTTACGCCGTTAATTTCGTCGGCTTTCAGCTTCGGGAAGTTTACGTTTAAACACATGGCTTTCGGTAATTCTGTTTTAATACACGATTGAATTATTCTTTCAACAAATAAAGTAGTTGCCGTAAAATCAGCATCAATACTAAAATCGCTTAAACTAAAGCCTATAGATGATACGCCTTCCAAACAGCCTTCAATAGCCGCGCTCATTGTACCCGAATAAATAACGTTAATGGAACTGTTGCTGCCGTGATTGATGCCCGATAAAATAAGGTCGGGTTTGCGAGGGAGCAATTTATTGATCGCCATTTTTACACAATCTACCGGAGTACCCGTGCAGCTGAATTCGCCTATCGCCCAAGGGTGGTATTTTGTTTTTTGCAAACGTAACGTTGAGTTAATCGTAATAGCATGCCCCATGCCTGATTGAGGCTTATCGGGTGCTATCACAAACACATCGCCAAATTTTTGAGCAACGGACGACAGGTGTAAAATACCGGGGGCACTTATTCCGTCGTCGTTAATTACCAATATTAAAGGTTTTTGTTCCATTCCGGTAAATCTATTGGTTTTGTGAAGAATTTTAAAGAATAAAATATTTTTTTACTAAACATACTTTGTTCATTTACCGCGGGTTTTTGTTGCGTGTAACAGAGATTATCTTAAACGGTTAATTAACGGCATATTTACTTGTATTTATAAGTTTTTTGCTATTTTTGTTATACTAACTATACATTACTTTTATGAAAAAAATTATTAATACCACCAAAGCACCTTCTCCCATAGGGCCTTATAACCAGGCAATACAGGTTGGAGACAGTGTATATGTATCGGGTACTATTGCGATGGACCTCGGCTCTAAACAATTAATAAAAACAAACATCAAGGAAGAGACAAAGGTAGTAATGGATTATGTAGGCGAAATTTTAAATGCCGCCGGTCTTACTTACGATAATATCGTAAAAACCACCATATTTTTGGCTGATATGAATAATTTTGTGCATGTAAACGAAGTTTACAGCAGCTACTTTAAAGGCGATTTTCCGGCAAGAGCTACTATACAGGCAGATAGGTTACCTAAAGATGCAAATGTAGAGATCAGCGTAGAGGCAAGGGTATTTTAACCCATTTAAACGTAACAAATTGTTTTACAGGGTAATAGAAATCGCACAAGTGTTTCATTTCAGCATCAAATTGCACAAAAATCCCTTAATTTTGCCACTTAAAAGAATAATTTAATCTTTTTATAGATAAAATAATAAGGTTTAACGAAAGTTGCATAAAAAATTTGTTTATTTATTTATTTGTTATAATTTTACTTTAACTAATAAATATATGTTATGAATATTTTTGTAAGCAATATCAGCTTTAAAGTAAGAGAAGATTCACTCAGTGAACTTTTTTCTCAATATGGTGAGGTTACCTCGGTAAGAATTATTAAAGACAAAGAAACAAAACGAAGCAGGGGTTTTGGATTTGTGGAAATGGCTAACGATGAAGATGGTCAAAAAGCCATTGATGCTTTAAACGGATCAGAGCATTACGAAA
>JBBRHI010000443.1:0-3371 GCA_038222995.1 Bacteroidia bacterium
ATCTCAAAACCTTTGATGTAAGCGATGATCTGAGCTTACAGATCAACCCTTATTCAACATTAGGATACAATAATACATTACAAACCGGGTTAACATTGAGGTTAAATTTCAAATAAAAACATACACGAAAGAATGCCGGGAAATTATAACTTCTTGGCAATTTTTCAATTACTCTGCAACTTTGCCGTTAAATTAAAAACATGAATATAGCATTATTAGGATACGGTAAAATGGGTAAAGAAATAGAATCTGTTGCTTTACAAAGGGGCCATCAAATTGTTTTAAAAGTAAGCAGTAGGTCCGGCGCTATCCATTCTGAAGATCTGAAAAAAGCGGACGTTGCTATTGAATTCAGTACACCGCATACTGCTATACAACATTTGAAAGCTTGTTTTAATACGAACACACCTATAGTAGTTGGCACCACAGGCTGGTACGATAGCTTTAAAGATATTGAAAAAGAATGTAAAGAAAAAAACGGCACCTTGTTTCATGCTACTAATTTTAGCCTTGGGGTTAATTTATTTATGAAAGTAAACGCCTACCTGGCAGAGCTGATGAACAAATACGATTCGTACCGGGTTGAAATGGAAGAGATCCACCACATTCATAAATTGGATAAGCCGAGTGGAACGGCCATTACATTAGCCAATCAGATCATCGAAAAAAATGACCGTAAAAAAAGATGGAGCATTACAGGTAAAGATCCTGAAACCCTGTATATAAAAGACGTTCGTGAAGGAGAAGTTCCGGGAACACATATTATAAAATACATTTCGGAAGTGGACGATATCGAGATCATACACAAAGCGCATAACCGCAAAGGATTTGCTTTAGGGGCTGTAATGGCAGCAGAATATATTTATGGCAAAAAAGGTATATTTACAATGAATGATCTCGTTTAGTATATTTATATAATGGAAATTAAAAGCCTTAAAATATTCAATTATAAATCGATAGAGAGCGTTGAATTAAATGATCTCAATCCGTTTTCAGTTTTTGTTGGACCAAATGCTTCAGGTAAATCAAATATTTTTGAGAGTTTAGAATTTTACAATCAATGTTATAAAAATGGTGATGCTTTAGATGCATTAAGACTTTTTGGAACTGACTACGAAATTTTATTCAGAAATGCCTCAAATTACAAAAACATTGCTATTGAGTTTATTTTGAATAATAATCTAAAACCTCATGTCGAAATTATTAATATCAATAGTAAATATAAATCGTATGGACATAATCTATTAATAAATGATATTGATTATCGGGATCCTAGTGAACTAAACCCTTTTGAAGCAATAGAACTAAAACAATTATATAATTTCACGCGTCTTTTCATCGGTAATGAAAAAATAAAAAGACAAAACTATATCGATGATTTGAAATTAAACGCTGATGCAAGTAATTTGGAATTAGTATTAAAACGTATTTTAAAAAATACAGTTATAAGAGAAGAATTACTGGAAGAATTACAGTTATTAATTCCCGGTTTTGAAAATATTGAGATAAGAAGCGATGAAATAAGCGGTACAGATACATTGCTTATTTATGAGAAGGGTTCGAATAAACCATTTACTAAGAATTTATTATCCGATGGTACCTATAATATTATTGCATTACTAATTGCAGTTTACCAAAGCGAAGATCCGCAGTTTTTATGTATTGAAGAGCCTGAAAATGGCTTAAATCCTTTTGTGGCAAAGGAATTTGTAAGAATTTTCAGAGATGCTTGTACTCAAAAAGGCCACTTTATATGGATCAACACGCATTCCCAATCTATTTTATCTGAATTAAAACAACAAGAAGTCATTATTGTAGATAAAATAAATGGAGGAACTGTTGCGAAAAAAATAGATAACATTAATTTACAAGGCTTGAGAATGGATGAAGCTTTATTTGCAAACATCTTCGGAGGAGGTACGCCATGGTAAAATATGGTTTTATCGTTGAAGGAAATACTGAAAAAATACTTTTCAGATCAGAAGCATTTTTAAATTATATGAAATCCTTAAATATCGATTTTATTCCTGAAATTATCGATGCCAAAGGAAGTGGAAATTTATTGCCGCATCATATTTCTGAATTTACGCAAATCCTTATAGATAAAGGTGCAATAACAATATTCATAATAAGCGACTTAGACACAGATGAGTGTATTACAAAAACAAAAGAAAGGATAAAACCCACTGAAATTCATCAGTGTATCATTAATAAAAAAATGATAGAAGCATGGTTTTTAGCAGATATTGAAGCGATGCGAAATTATTTGGGTTCAACTGATTTTATTTGCAATAATCCGGAAGATATTGAAAATCCTTTTGAGGAAATAAAAAAACAACGATTAACCTTTAAAAATAAAGGAGTAAATGATAAAAAAATACTTGCAAGAAATATATTAAGTTCGGGCTTATCTTTTGAAAGAATTACTTCAAATTTACAATGCTCCAGTGCTATATACTTTCATAATAAACTAATTCAACATTCCACGCATTAAATAATAAATCTCTAAACATCAACTCCCTAAATAACCAACTAACACTATGGGCAACATCATTTTTTTAATCCTTGTTTTAATATCCTTTGCAGGCCTTTACAAAATATTTGAAAAAGCAGGTTTACCGGCTTGGAAAGCACTCATCCCGATTTATAATTTCTGGGAACTGGGTAAATTAATTAATCGTCCTAAATGGTGGGGTTTAATTATGATCGTACCGGGCGTAAACCTTATCATGTATGGCGTGTATGGCTTTCAGTTAGCGCGTGCATTCAAAAAAAGACAAAACAATGATCTGTTAATGGCAGCCTTAATGCCTTATTTATATTTTGCCTATTTGGGTTTCAGTAAAGACACAAAATACTTTGGCGTAAGCGATATCAAATCAGAATCTTCTTTTGTGAAAAACTGGGCTGACCCTATTATTTTTGCGGTAGTGGCGGCAAGTATCATTCGCGGGTTTTTCTTTGAAGCCTTTACAATCCCTACATCTTCTTTAGAAAAATCGTTAATGGTTGGTGACTTTTTATTCGTTAATAAATTATGTTACGGTGCTAAAGTCCCTCAAACACCAATTGCTTTTCCCTTTGCACATCATACACTTCCCTTTACCACAGGTACAAAATCTTATTTGGAATGGATAAAATTACCTTACATGCGTTTACCCGGTTATTCAAAACCAAAGAACGGGGAGATCGTCGTATTTAATTATCCCGACGGAGATACTGTTACGATAGGTACACAGCAGTACACCAGCTATTACGAAATGGTAAGGCGCAACGGATATGAGAACATGAACAACCCTAATTATTTAGTGCAGTTAGGGGACATGACTGTAAAAAACGGAAAAAAAGTAGGCCGGCCGGTTGATAAACGG
>JBBRHI010000444.1:0-3368 GCA_038222995.1 Bacteroidia bacterium
AGGTTGTTGTAGGCATTGCCATTCCAGGTAGCATTTGTTGTTACAGGAAAGCTAAGTTTGGTATACCGTTCATTTTCTTCCACTACTTCAAGCGTTGTACTTGTTCTTGTATAGCTCCAGACATCTTTAATGGTCCAGCTCATTTGGTCATAACTCACCTGCGGGTTATATTTTTTAATATAACGAATAAGCTTCACGGCATATCTGCCCTGGTTATCGGTAATGGCTTCTGCTAATTTTTCTTTAATACGGTATTTATAATACGTTGTATCATGAGCAAAATCATCGTAAACAGTAGAATCAACATCATACACCACATATTTACCGATGGTTAGGGGTGCATATTCATAGCCGACATCCGGCGGTGCTTCTTTCTTTTTTTTACAGCCCTGTACGGAATACAACATCGTAATAACAAGTATGTATAATAATGTTTTGATGCTTAAAATTACTGATAAATAATCGCTAAAACAATTCCAAAATAAGCTTAAATTCGTCTAAAAATTTACACTATGTCTGACTTTTCTAAACATAAATTTGGCACAAGAGCCATACACGCCGGTGCTGATCCCGACCCGTCTACAGGCGCTATCATGACCCCTATTTTTCAAACTTCCACCTATGTTCAGGAATCACCGGGTACTAATAAAGGGTACGGGTATGCACGCGGTAAAAACCCCACAAGAGAAGCGCTTCAAAAAAACATTGCGTCACTCGAAAACGGAAAGCACTGCGTATGCTTTAGCAGCGGAATGGGCGCGACCGATGCGGTAATGAAATTGTTACGCCCGGGAGATGAAGTCATTACAGGCGATGATCTATATGGAGGCTCTTACCGTATGTTCACAAAGATCTTTCAGAATTACGGCATCAAGTTTCACTTTATTAATTTAAGCAATGCTGATAACATTAAACAATATGTAAACGCGAACACGAAATTGATATGGGCGGAAACCCCTACCAATCCAACCATGCAGATCATTGATATTGAAGCTTGCTCAGCCATTGCCAAAGCAAACAATATATTGCTGGCGGTTGATAACACCTTTGCCTCCCCCTATTTACAAAACCCTTTGGCACTGGGGGCAGATATAGTGATGCATTCGGTTACCAAATATTTAGGCGGGCACAGCGATGTGGTAATGGGTGCTTTAGTAACCAACGATGATAAGTTGCACGAACAATTGTATTTTATTTTAAACAGCTGCGGTGCTAACCCCGGCCCTAAGGATTGCTTTTTAGTAATGCGCGGTATTAAAACACTGCACTTGCGTATGGAGCGTCACTGTTATAACGGACGTAAAATTGCGGAGTATTTAAAAACACATCCGAAGATTGAAAAAATATACTGGCCCGGTTTTCCTGATCATCATAACCACGCTATTGCTAAAAAACAAATGCGTGATTTCGGAGGAATGATCTCCATTGTTTTAAAAGGGGCTTCCTTAGAAGATACCTTTAAAATAGCCTCTTCCTTTAACGTATTTTCGTTGGCAGAATCGTTGGGAGGTGTGGAATCATTGATAAACCACCCGGCAACCATGACGCACGCGTCAATCCCTAAACCGGAGCGTGATAAAGCAGGCGTTGTTGAAAATTTATTACGTTTAAGCGTAGGGGTTGAAGACATAGAAGACCTTATAGAAGACCTTAAACAAGCATTAAGCTAACTTAAAAGCGGACTTTAAGGTCCGCTTTTTTTATGATCTATATGGAAAAATATACATCCAGATAATTCGTGAAAATTTAAAATTCGGGATTGAAAACAAAACTATTACTCCAACAACGATGGAAGCCAGCGCTAATCCTGAAAATTCTTGTATAAAAAAGGAAGCGATCAAAAAAGCAATAATTCCCTCTAATACAGCCATACCATAGCTTACATACATAGCCCCTAAAAAATAACCCGGCTCACCGTTAAAATTGTAATGACAGACCTCACACCTGTCTTTCATTTTAGGAATATGTAAAAAAGTCTTATACTTTGTTTCATAAATATCCCCCTCACCGCAGTGAGGACATTTACTTTTTGAGATTTGCAATACCTTATTTGCTAACGATGTTTTCATAATACTTAATTTTAGTGTAAAGTTCCTACTTCAGCTGAAAACCTGATAGGCAAAATAACTCGAATAATAGCACAATTAAGACATTTATTCGTAATTTTAATGTATGAAAGAAAAAATCCTCCCGGTTTATAACATTCAATCCTTTAATCACGAAGCGGAGACGCACTTTTACGCTAATACCTTACAGGAACATTTAGAGAAGCATCATTTTATTCACGTTCCCCATAAGCATGATTTTTATTTATCTATTTTGTTTACCAAAGGCAGTGGAACCCATGAAGTTGATTTTACCATGTATCATGTAAAACCCGGTTATGTATTTATGATGTCGCCCGGGCAAACACACAACTGGAAATTATCTGAAGATGTGGAAGGGTATATCTTTTTCCATTCAAAACCTTTTTACGATCTTGAATTCGCCAATGAACGGATAGGACAATTCCCGTTTTTCAATTCTATTTATAATTCTCCGTTGATCGTCTTAAAAGGCGCTTCCCTTAAACACGTAACACACTTGTTTGAGGAAATTTTAAAAGAACATACCGGTCAAAATCAATTCAAGCAGCTTAAGATCTTATCGCTCGTTAACCTTATCTATGTTGAATTATCAAGGCTTTACGGTCCGTTTAAATCTCATGAAAACAACACGGGTTCTTACTTATCCAAAACACGAAAGCTTGAAAGCTTAATTGATCAACATTTTAAAGCGTTAAAATATCCTCATGAATACGCCAACTTAATGAGCATGACGGAAAAGCATTTAAACAGGATCTGTAAAGAAACGTTGAATAAAACAACTACTGAGCTAATTACCGATCGCATTATATTGGAAACAAAACGCTTATTGGTGCAAACAGACCGGTCGGTTAATAAAATAGCTGAAACCCTGGGCTACGAAGACAACTCTTATTTCTCACGCCTGTTTAAAAAGCATTGCGGTGAAACCCCTTTAAGTTTTGCGACAAAGTATAAACATTAAAACATTTCTTAAATTTAACCCGATGTATTTTTTCAAAGAATTAGTTAAAGCCATAGCCAATTGTTTCAAAGGTTTCAGCCTGCTTTTTGAAAAAGGATTATGGCCTTACCTGTTTTATCCCTTTATACTTTGGTTTATAATATGGCTTAGCAGTATATGGCTGTTTGCAAACTTGGCAACGTATTTTTCAGAATATGTAACGAACAGCCTTCATATAAATTCTATTCCTGATTCAGGCTCATGGTTGTCATTTGCAAAACCTTTTCTCACAGGCTATTTCAGCTTCTTTGTAAAAATAATCCTGCGAATTATTTTTTGGT
>JBBRHI010000445.1:0-3360 GCA_038222995.1 Bacteroidia bacterium
TAAAGTATTTGTTCAGGGTGGTGAAAATACGATGGGCAGTATTAGAATTACACGCAATCAAAAAGATAAAACGTTTATAGTTGAAGATTTGGGTGGAGCCAGTACAGGTATTGTTCAATACAATATCTATGGAATCTGGAACGGAAAAGAGAATTTAAGATTCCCTGAATTCAAGCCTGAATACCATCAAAAAATGACAACTCAGGAAAAAGTTGAAACGGAAAAAAACGAGATCAGTATTTCTAAATAATTTGTACAGAGACTAAAATGAAAATAAAAGCATCATATTTAAGTGTGTTTATCTTTTTGTCTTTTGAGATCTTTTCACAAGGGCTTATAAACAATGGTGCAAACATTGTTTTTTCGGGAGCTTCACAACTCTATATTGACGGTGCAACAGGGCATTATACAAATCAGTCGGCCGGTTTAATTACGCCTAGTGCTTCAAGTACGATTACACTTTTAGGTGACTGGTTAAATAATTCAAGCCCTGCCAATACTGCTTTTAGTGCAGACGGCGGCGGTGTTGTATTGGCCGGAGCAGCACAATCTATAGGCGGTTCAGCGGCAACAGCATTTTATGATTTAACCTTAGCGGGTTCCGGCGTAAAAACACTGGCGGTAAACTCAAACACAGTGGGCGGGCAATCAACCTTTGCGGGCGTATTAGCGGTAGGAGCATCAACATTGGACCTTAACAGTAATACGCTTAATGTTACTAACAGTGCAACAGGTGCTATTACGCGATCAAGCGGCTATATTATCAGTGAAACAAATTCGGCAAGTAATCCAAGCTATATCCGTTGGTATCACCGTACAGTAAGCGGTTCAAAAACATATCCCTTCGGTGTGGCCGGTTCTTATATTCCTTTTACACTTAATATTATATCGCCTATGCCCGGCGCATCCGACTATGTTGAGGTGTCAACACGTACCACAGGTTCCAACAATCAGCCTTGGGCGAGCGGTGTAACGCACATGTATTCGCCAAATGTGCCGTATGCCGATGGGACTATTCCTGCCGTGGTAGACAGATGGTGGCAGGTTAACAACAGTGCAGCTGTTACAGCAAATGCAACTTTCAGTTACAGGGGTTCAGAAAACACATTAAATGCCTTATATTCAAGCGGTTTAATTGGCGCACAATATTGGGCAAGCGCCTGGCTCCCGAACAACTCTAATATCGGCAGCGCAGCCATTGTTTCCTCCGGCGTTGGTTCAGTAACCGCCTCAGGCCTTAGTACATTCGGCCCCTGGGTGTTAACGGCATTATTATCTCCTTTACCTATTGAATTAATAAATTTTGACGGGCAATGTGTCAATACCACTATTGCTTTAAACTGGTGTACAGCCTCAGAGGCCAATAACGATTATTTCACAGTACAACAGTCTGCAGACGGAAGTAATTTTACGGATATTACTAAAATTTACGGTAACGGAACAACCGATGAAAAACACTGCTATAACTATGCGGCAACGTCATTAAGTGCTGATGTTAACTATTTTCGCTTAAAGCAAACCGATAAAAACGGGCAATCAAAAACATCTGCTATCATTTCGGTAGCCTCTTGTGATAAAGCCAACGGACATATTGTTATTGCCAATAGCGGCAGTAAAGATGTAAGCGTAATTTTAACGGCAGCGGCCGACCAAAAGCTTCAATTGTATGTTCATAACACCTTAGGCCAGATCATTGAAACAACAAGCCTGCAAGCTTTTAAAGGATATAATAATATTAATGTGAACTTAGATGATTTAGCCAACGCGATCTATTATATATCTATATATAATACCGCAGGAGAGCAGGTGATCACAAAAAAAATAGTGGTATCTGATCTTAACCGATAGCTAATTTTTTGACCGTTTCTACCCAATCATCTCCACTGTTCAGGCTTTCCACTAATTGTATCTTGTTGCCGCCGTGCTTATGAAAAATTTCCTGGTATTCGGTGCCGATCTCATAAATAGTTTCAAGGCAGTCGGCCGTAAACGCCGGTGAAAATACCAATATGTTTTTAGCGCCTTTTTTAGCTAGATCTTCAACCACCTTGTCGCTAAAGGGTTTCATCCATTTATCATCCAACCGGCTTTGGAAGCTGACAATATATTTATCTTCCGGAATATTTAATTTTAAAGCAACATCTTTAGTCGTTTGGTAACAAGCCGCTTTGTAGCAATAATAATTGGTGTCGGTTAATTCATCTTCACAATTATGATCGTTGCATAAATACCCGTCGCTGTATACTTTATCAACTTGCCTTTCCGGTAAGCCGTGGTAGCTGAAAATAACGTGATCGTATTTTGTAAGGTCATGTTCTTTACCTCGGTTAACAATACAATTTAAATAATCTTGGTTATCGTAATACTGGCTGATAATTTTTAATTCGGGAATGACCCACCATTTGCTTACTATTTCCATAAAGCGTTGTAAGGCGCTGCCGGTGCTGCTGGAAGCATACTGCGGAAATAAAGGAAATACAATGATTTTATGATATCCTTCTTTCTTCATCCGTTCCAAAACACTTTCCATGCTCGGGCTTTGGTAACGCATGGCCAACTCCACTTTATAATCTGTGCCAACTGCCAATTGCAATTTTTTAGCAAGCTCGTTGCTGTTTTTTAATAAAGGAGAACCGGTGGTTTCATCCCATATTGCTTTATACAGCTTGGAAGAATTGCCGGCCCTGAAAGGTACGATTACGCCGTTTACCAATAAGGTGCGCGATAGCCAGGGTATATCAATAACACGCTCATCGTTTAAAAACTGTGTCAGGTATTTTCTTACATCTGATTTTAACGGACTGTCAGGCGTTCCTAAATTTAAAAGCAGTATGGCTGTTTTTTGTTTCATAAGTTACTTTTTAACCACATAGGCGCATAGTAATATGGCGTTGCAGGATGTATGTGTATTATAACAAGATTTCAAAGATAAAGTTTTTTTATACTTTCCGTAATTTGATTTTTTGTTCGTAATTCTCAAAACTACCCTTTCTTCTATGTTCCTGTGCGGTTAAATATTTATTTCCCGAATAACGATTTTTTTTGCCAATTTTACAACTCATGAATTCAGAGCACACAAAAGAGGACCGGGCAGTTAAGCGCATTGCCGTTATGGGTAGTACGGGCAGCATTGGCACGCAAGCTTTAGAGGTAATCGGTGATAACCCTTCAAAATTTGAAGTGGAAGTGTTAGTAGCAAACTCTAATGCCGACCTGTTAATTAAGCAAGCGCTTGAATTTAAGCCAAACGCTGTTGTAATTGGCGATGAAACAAAATACCAATATGTGAAGGATATTTTATTTGCTCACGATATAAAAGTATATGCGGGGGCAAAGTCCATTGAGCAAATTGTAGAAATG
>JBBRHI010000446.1:0-3360 GCA_038222995.1 Bacteroidia bacterium
GAATTTAAAACTTGATACTTTTTATTCATTCTATAAAATTTAACGTAGATCGCTTTATCTACTTTTGAATAAAACACAAAGCTTTTATCAAGATTCCAATTGCCTCGTTCCGTTTCGGCTTTTTCAACAGTACTAAGATCCGCTTTAACTTTACCAGTACCACCGCAAACCAAACATTTTCCGCCCCCGACCATGCCAACTCCAGGTTCATAAACTTTTGGGTTAATACCCGTTCCTTTGCAAGCTTTACATTTTACATACTCAAATTTTGAGTTAGTGCCTACAGTTGAAAGGCTATTTGTATTAATTAAACCTAATGGGTTGGAATTTAAAAGGGTTAAATTCATCCCATAGTTAGCTTGAATATTTTTGTTGGGATTTATAACAGTTATAATGTTGTCGTTGTAATAAACGAAACTGCTATCTGCGTTATCCAAGTTTAGTTTAAGTTCCTTAAAGTTGTTGTAAAATTTTATTGTGTCTTCGTCGTAAGAGTAATTGTAGGAATAAGTGCCCGACGGTTTAAGGCTTATTTTGTATAAGTATCCATCTTCCTTTATAAAACTGTATTTTTCTTGATTTCCAGTGTTATAATTCTTTAGATAATTGCTGTAATCGCTTCTAATCTGTGCCTCTTTATCATTTATTCTAATGGCTTGTCTGTCAACTGATACTAAACTATCAATTGAATAGATTTTAATTAATTGTGAAGGTTCATAATTCTTTTTAGTTCGGTCACGATAATGTACAACTACTTTATTTACTTCAGGAATTACAACAGCATCAAACAAATCATATGATTTCTCATTATATGAACCAAGTATTAAGTTGTTAGCGCTTAGTACAAAGCCAGCATGTATTATATTTCTTAGATAGTCGGTAAATTCATGGTATTTGCCGTTTAGAAGTCTTCTATTATCATCATATTGAAAAAAATCTATATTAACTAAATCGTTAATCGATTGAGTTTCATGAGGGAAAACAGGCATGACATATTCTGAGCCGCTTTGGTTTGCTAAAATAACAGGGATAATCTTATTACTTAGTCGCTCATTATCTACTGGTAATTTAGTGTCAGTTGAAAAGGGTAAATTTTCTTTACTCCCATCCGTGTAGTAAATTGACATACCCGTAAAATCTTTCCAAATATTGAACTTTTTACAGCCGTACTTTTTAAGCCTCAAGTAGTTTTGATAATTAAAGGGTTTATTATTAACATTCTTTTCTGGATTTTTTGTATTTATAAAATACACATCGAAGTCCGATGTGTTAACGCCCAACATTCCAGACGATTTATCAAACGAAAGGCTATTAATATTATGTGCGAGATTATAAAGAGGTTTAGCCGTTCCATTTTGTATATTGAATACTTTAATTTCGGAGCCTACAGCAATTAGAACCTCTTTTTCACTATAACCACACATCTTAAAATTTGTGGTTAAATAGAAAATATCTTAAACTTGTGAATTTGGATTTGAAAATATTTTAAATTTATTATTGTCTATTTGGTAAACCAGGATACTTTTATAACAATTGACATATATTAAATTGTTATCAATGAATAGATTTTCACCACGCTCTATTACATTCGCTCCAGGTAAAGAGAAATTACCTAAAGTACCATTTGAATTGGATAACACAAGGTCCCCTCTTTGCAGATTGAAGGTAACATCACTATAGTTATTACTACTAACTGTATTTTTTAATTCATCCTGATAATAGGGTGTGTTTTGCCAGTTTACTTTTTTATAACTTACATTATTTCTTTTATCAATTAATGCCATTGTGCCATTTTCATAATTTGGCATATATATACACTGTAGCTTGCCGCCGTTTTTATCAAAAATAATTTTTATGCCATTATCAAATTCGACTATTAAAAAGGATTCAAAAACCTTAATTGTGCTTGGTGCATCTTTCGGCGATAGCTGCTTTCCGGAAATTAAAACCTTAACTATACCAGTGAAATCAAAATATAATTGACTTGTTTTGTCATTCAAATTGCATTTATAAAGGTAATTCCCCCTATTCCCGAACTGATCCAAAAAATTGGAAGCCATGAATAAATCACTATCGTTAATTCCAAAACAGCTTATTTGACCTTTAACCCTGTAATCTATCTTTCCTTGAGAATCTCCAAAAACAGAATTTGAAAGATCAAAAATGTCAATGCCATTGTTTCCAATTGAATATAACTGTGAATTCCTTTTGAAAATATGAGTTTCACCGCTAAATGAAGCTATGTTATATTTTTTTACAAATTTTAAAAATGTGGCTTCCGGTGGTACTTGTGAGTAAGCACAATTAACAGTAAATAATATAAGTAGCAGAATTGGGATATAAAACTTTCTCATAAATGAAATTTTGATAAGATGGCGTAATATACAATGAAATTTCAATACCCTTTCGCCGACTTTAATTTGTAATAGTTATTACGCTGAAATGGGTATTGTTTCCTCTTTGTTAGTGGCCCAAAGCAGGTATGTTATGAGCGACAGCGAATTTCATTCCTGCTTGTGCGGCAGCGAGGCTGGCGGCGGAATGGAACCCGGTGCGATAGCGCGTGGTGTAATGGAGCCAACTGCCGCAGCTGCACCGGATATTAAAGTTTAGCCAGGGAGTATGTGTAAACACCTCAAAAAAAACGGGAGCCAGCTTCAATGCTACTCCCGCCATCAACATCAATTTAACATAGTAGTATTTTTACTTACCCAACTTCGCTTTCTCCAATTTTTCCTTTGCCGCTTTCTGATCTTTTTCTGCTTGTTCTGCTTGGGCCTGCGCCGCGATAATAGCATTCTGTTTATTCATTTGCTTCTGTGCCTGTTCTGTAAATCCATTCGGATCTGCAGTTAATTTTGTTTCAATAGTCTTTGATATTTCGGGGTACAGAGCCCTGACCAACCAAAAGTTATACGCCTCACTATTCAGTCGGTTATTTTGGTTGTTTAGGTATAAGGCTGTGCCAACAGATGTCGCCGTCAAAACGAAACATACCACCACGCCAATGATCAAACTTCTTGACCAGGCACCGAAGTGATGGCTGGTTTTTATACCGATAACCTTTGGTATGGTTGCCATAATCCGTTTTAATTCATCGATCTGCTCCTGAATTTTCTGATCATTATACCGTTTATTAGCCGTTTCAATTCGTGCGGCAATGCTTTCTAACGTAACTTTATACTGTTCCAAAAAGGTCTTTAGGAAATCAGCCATACCCGATTCTATCACATTCATCCTACCTACAAATCCTTGAAGTAATTCTTCCATCATGGTAACTTTTTCTTCTAATTCTTCATTTTGCATAACTCTTGATTTTAAAGTTCATTCTAATTTTAATAATTCATTACCGGCTGATTC
>JBBRHI010000447.1:0-3347 GCA_038222995.1 Bacteroidia bacterium
CTTTAATACCGGCTCGTTTTGCCGCTAATATTTTTTCTTTAATGCCGCCAACCGGTAACACTTTTCCGCGTAAGGTAATTTCACCGGTCATAGCTAAATGCTTTTTCACCTTGCGTTTTGTTAGGGCAGAGGTAATGGAAGTGAGCATGCTTACACCCGCGCTTGGCCCGTCTTTTGGTGTAGCGCCTTCGGGTACGTGAATGTGTATGTTGTAATTTTCGAACACATCGGCATCAATGTTCAAAGCTTCGCTATGCGCTTTAATATATTCCAAAGCAAGTGTGGCGCTTTCTTTCATCACATCTCCTAAGTTGCCTGTTAAGGTAAGCTTAGCGCCTTTTCCTTTCGATAAGCTCGTTTCAATAAATAAAATATCACCGCCCACCTGTGTCCAGGCCAAGCCTGTTACAACACCCGGTACATCATTACCCTGGTACTTTGCTTTTTCATGCGACGGGCCTAATATTTTAGCAATCACTTCTTCCGTAATTTTAGGAAGCGCATCTTCTTTTACCACATGCACTGCTACATTACGGGCAATTTTAGATAAGCGTTTTTCTAAAGCACGCACACCGCTTTCGGCTGTGTAATTCTCAATAATAAACTCCAGCTGCTTATCGCTTAATTTTAGTTGTGCTTTTTTTAAGCCGTTCTCTTCAATCTGTTTCGGTAATAAATGCTGTTTTGCTATTTCAATTTTTTCTTCCACGGTATAGCCGCTTACATCAATAATTTCCATACGGTCGCGCAACGCAGGCTGTATAGTTGCCAAATTATTACAGGTAGCAATAAACATCACTTTACTCAAGTCGTAATCGTTCTCTAAAAAATTATCATAGAACGTGGAGTTTTGTTCAGGATCTAATACTTCCAATAAGGCGGAAGAAGGATCGCCGTGGTAATCGCTTCCTACTTTATCAATTTCATCTAAAATAAATACGGGGTTCGATGATTGCACTTTTTTCAGGTTCTGTAAAATTCTGCCCGGCATGGCGCCGATATAGGTTTTACGATGCCCGCGAATTTCACTTTCATCTTTTAAACCGCCTAAGCTCATGCGCACATATTTTCTGCCGATGGCTTTCGCAATGCTTTTCCCTAAAGAAGTTTTGCCTACTCCCGGAGGGCCGTATAAACAAAGGATCGGAGCTTTAAGGTCACCCTTTAATTTTAATACCGCTAAATGTTCTAAGATTCTCTCCTTCACTTTATCTAAGCCAAAGTGATCTTCATCCAATATTTTTTCGGCATGCTTCAAATCAAAATTGTCTTTGGTGTATTCTCCCCAGGGCAGATCCAATAATAACTCTACGTAATTTGTTTGTACACCGAACTCCGCTGAGTTAGGGTTCATGCGTTCCAGTTTGCTGATCTGTTTTTCAAACACTTCCGCAATTTCAGGTTTCCATTTTTTCGTTAAGGCTTTTTCTCTTAACTCTTCAATGTCCTGCTCATGGCTTTTTTCGCCAAGCTCTTCCTGGATGGTTTTAATTTGCTGATGTAAAAAATAGTCGCGCTGTTGCTTATCAATATCCACTTTTACTTTATTCTGGATCTGGTTTTTTAATTCCAGCATTTGAAGGTCTTTGCTTAAATGAGCCAGTACCATGGTTGCTCTTTCTTTTAAATTAGGCACTTCCAGCATACTTTGTTTTTCTGATGAACTCGCATTCATATTAGAAGAAATAAAGTTCACCATAAAATTCTGGCTCTCAATATTATTCAATGCAAAGCCGGCCTCTGTTGGGATGTGCGACGATTTTTGAATGATCTGTAAAGCAGTATCTTTTAAGCCTGATACAATTGCCTGGAATTCTTCATCATCGTTATCAGGACGCGTTTCTTCGAACGATTGTGTTTTTGCTTTGTAATACGGATCGGTTTGAGTGAACTCTTTTATTTTAAACCGTTTTTTACCCTGTATAATAACAGTTGTATTTCCGTCGGGCATACGGAGCATTTTAATAATGCGCGCTACAGTACCTACTGTATAAAGATCATCCGGTTCGGGATCTTCCACAGTATCATTTTTTTGGGTTACTACGCCGATGGTTTTATCGCCTTTGTAAGCTTCCTTAATTAAGTTAATGGATTTATCGCGGCCAACCGTAATAGGAATCACAACGCCCGGGAACAACACGGTATTCCTGAGCGGTAAAATTGACAGTACATCCGGAATTATTTCGGCATGCATACTGTCTTCGTCTTCACTCGAAAGCAAAGGTATAAAATCGGTATCCTCGTCCATTAATGGCTCAAAGGGTAATTTATCGTTATTTTTAAAGAAAGTCATAATTTTTTGCGCTTAGTAGGTAAGCAATATACGATTATTGTGCCGGTACCGTTTTAAGACTTTGTGTCAGACCGTGTTTTGTTCAAAAAAAAGACTGCTTCCCTTTATTTTATAAATTAGTATATTTGCCGCGTTGAATAGGGAATTTGGTTAAACTCCAAAACTGTACCCGCAGCTGTAAGTTCTAAAAATAGGTTACGCATTTTAGCCACTGAAATTAAAATATCGGGAAGGCGCGTTACCGGAACAAGTCAGAAAACCTGTCAATAAAATCAATGTGGAAGGTCTCGGGAATTAAGACTTGTAAAAGCATTGTAATGTTTTTAATGAAATCTTTTATTTATTTAAGCCTGTTAACAGGCCCTTTAGGCGTTACGTCTTCGTTTGCCCAGTTTGCTCCGGCAGCAGGCCAAACGGGTACAACCGCTGTTTATAAAGACAGCTCCGTGTGCATAGGTTGGGCCACCAAGTGCCGCATCGCGAGAGGCCCGCAGGATATTTCCATGCCTATGGGAGCTTACGCTAACGTTGGCGACAGTACTTCCGCTTTAGGCATTGCAGGAACTACGGGCGTGGTAAGCCTGGGAGACGGAGGTACAGCAACCCTACAATTCGGCACTCCCGTTATGGATGGACCCGGGCCTGATTTGGCCGTATTTGAAAATAGTTTTAATGATTCGTTTTTAGAGCTTGCGTTTGTTGAAGTGAGCAGCGACGGTACCCACTTTTTCAGGTTTCCTGCCTCTAGCAACAGCGATACAACCATACAAACAGGTGCGTTTGATTCGACTGACCCCGCTAAGCTTAATAACCTGGCGGGGAAGTACAGGGCGCAATACGGCACACCGTTCAATCTTTCAGATATTCCTGATAACTCTTTATTAAATAAGCAAAGTGTGACGCATGTAAAAATAATCGATGTAGTAGGTTGTCTTCAAAATCAATATTGTACACGAGATGCAAATAATCATAAAGTAAATGATCCATGGCCTACAGCCTTCGGCAGCAGTGGTTTCGACTTAGATGCGGTTGCGGTGTTGAGTCGCGCCGTACC
>JBBRHI010000448.1:0-3343 GCA_038222995.1 Bacteroidia bacterium
TGATTATTTTAGCGTATACATATATATCAGTATGGTTTTTCTTTACTACGATTACTATCTTTTAAATAAATTAAAAACATACCACATTGTCAGTATTCTATTCTTATCAGGTTTTTTAATATTACTTTCTTCCAAACTTATTATTGTGCTGTTTTTAATTCATGCAGCTGTATTAATTTTAAAAAAGCTTGTAACATACGGCAAAAAAACATACACGTATATAGGATTATCAGTTATCGTAATTGCCGGCGCTCTTCTTTTTTTAACCAAAAACCCCGTGAGAGAGCGATTTAAAGACCTTGGCGCCGGCAATATGGAATTATTGAGTCAATCAAAATTTAATACAGCCGATTACTTTAATGCCTGGCAGCTCAGGCTTTTGTTGTGGAAATTTTCTGTTGAAACATTATCAGAGCAACATAAATGGATTAGCGGTGTTACGCCCGGCGATGCGCAGGACCTGTTAAACTCAAAAGTAAAACAATACGGTATGTATACAGGTGAGGTGCAAAGAAGCGATTATGGCTACTTGCATCATAACTGCCATAACCAATATATAGAAACGCTTTTTCAAACCGGTATTTTAGGGTTGGTGTTACTGATAAGCATTTTAGTTATTTCATTTAAAAACGTTTTGCTACAAAAAGATTGGATCAGTTTTTTCATGATCTTTTCTTTTTCTTATTTCTTTCTAACCGAATCGCCTATAGAAAGGATGATGGGAATAGTGCCGTTATTTATCCTGTTATCTCTCGTCAACTTAAAAGTAAAGCCTAAAGCCAAAGGCCTGTAATTATTAGTATATTTGCCTAAAGAAGCTAATCTTAAATGACATTACCCTCAGTTAAACATAATTTTTTATTTAACTTAACCAATACTTCTTTAAAAATATTATTTCCTTTAATTCTGCTTCCTTATGTTTCCAGAGTACTGCTACCCGAAGGAATAGGTCGTGTAAATTATGCTGAAGCCATTATTAATTATTTTATTTTGTTTTCGTCTCTTGGTATTCCGTTATACGGAATAAGGGAAATTGCAAAGCACCGTGAAGAGCCTTCGATGCTTTTTCAAAAACTGGCCGGTATATTTTCCGTTAACTTTTGTCTGGTGATCCTTTCTTACTGTATTTTATTGATCTGCTTGTCTTTTTATTTTATTGAAAAAGAATTTACGTTAGTATTAATAAACAGTTCCCTCATCTTTTTTTCTTTAATAGAAATGGAATGGTTTTTCCAGGGCACAGAAAACTACAGGTATATCACCATCAGGAATCTGGTCATTAAAAGCATTTCTCTTATTTTAGTGTTCACATGTGTTAAAACAAAAGACGATACTATTTTATATGCCATAATCTTAGTATTCGGCATTGGCGGAAATGCCTTGTTCAATTTTTTTTATATCCTTAACACTCACGGTAAAGAGATACTTCCCTATTTTAAATTCAGCTTTTTTAAGCAAGCTTTTAAAGAACACATTAAAGCCATCGTTATTACCTCTGCTATGGCTTTAGCGGCAAGTATTTACTTAAATCTTGATGTGATTATGCTTGGTTATTTTTCAACCAATGTAGAAGTTGGCTATTATACAGCCTGTATGAAAATAGTGCGCGTACTGATAACGGTTGTGCTTGCTTTGCTTACAGTGCTGTTGCCGCGATCTTCATACCTTGTAAGCAATAAACACATGGATGAGTTTGCAAAACTTATTCAGCTGAGCTTTAAATTTATTTGTTTTATAGGTTTTCCGTGTATTGTCGGGATATTATTGCTTTCCAAATCTATTATTTTTATTTTTTTCGGAGAAGCTTTTTACCCGGCATACAGTGTTATGAATTTGTTATGCATCCTGTTGTTTTTTGTAAGCATGAATAATTTACTGGGGATGCAAATTCTTTATCCTTTAAACCGTGAAAAAAAGTTTTTATATTCTATATTAGCAGGTGCTTTAGTTAATGTGGTGTCTAATTTATTTTTGATTTATAAATTAAAAGCGGTTGGAGCCTCTATAGGCTCTATATTGGCAGAAGCCGTTATATTCCTGTTATTATTTTTGTCGGCTAAAGATTATTTTAAGTTAAGTTTTTTCAAAAAAGGAATTAATTATTTAATTGCCGCAGGCATTATGGCACTCGTTATTTTCAGTTTGAACCAAATCTTAAATATTAATATGTATTTAGACCTGTTTATTAAAGTAAGTGCGGGTGGGCTAACGTATGTGTTGGTATTACTTTTCTTAAAAGAAACAGAATTTTTAAAAGCAGGAATAAAATTGATCTTTAAAAAATAAATGATCCAAAACACTCATACTATTTTATTGCTTACGGCAAGTATAGATCCCGGTATTTCAAATACCCCAATGACGTTTATTAGCAACCCAATTGAAAGACTACAACAGTATACCGATAATATTAAACGCATCCTTACACATTCAAATTTTGATGTTATTGTTTTTTGTGAAAATACGGCGTATGATTTTGATTATGCAGAACTTAAACTGTTGGCCGGTAAACATCATAAAATAATGGAAACACTTGTTTTTAAGGGAACTACTAAACAAATTGAAAGTTTCGGCAAAGGTTACGGTGAAGGAGAAATAATAAAATATGCTATTGAAAACAGTAACTATTTAATGCCCGATTCTCTGTTTTACAAATTAACCGGGCGTCTTTATGTCGAAAATATAAATGATCTGCTTTTACAAAATGTTTCAAAAGAAAACTGTTTTATAAAATTCAAATACAATAAGCCAATGGTGGATACCCGTTTTTTTAAATCATCGGTGCCTTTCTTTAAAGAGAATTTAATTTCAGCTTACGAGCATGTAGATGATCGAAATGGTCGCTATTTAGAGATGGTTTATTTTGATCAACTGAAACATAATAAACAGATTAGTACATTTTCAAACTACCCTAACATACAGGGGCTATCGGGTTCAACAGGCATGAAATATGATCTCGGTTTTCTAAAATATACTGCCTACCAAATGTGCCTGAAGCTGGGACTTTTAACAGTAAAATAATATGCTGTTATTTTAAAAACAATTTTCGTTTTGTTTTAGATACCACGATGGCAATACTTTGCTTTATGAGGTATAATTGATTTAAAAGTGCATGGCCGAAATAAACGGTTTTTATATCTCTTACTTCTTTAATTCCCATCATCCATCTTTTGTCACTTAACCCGTCGAGCCTCATATTGCTTAAAACAATAGGAAGGTATTTAAAACGATAGCCTTTCTTTAAAAAACGGATCATCAGGTCATAATCCATGGCACATTTATAGTCTAAACTAAAGTAACCGGCTTCCTCATAACAGGTTCGTTTTACAAAAACAGTCGGGTGGTT
>JBBRHI010000449.1:0-3339 GCA_038222995.1 Bacteroidia bacterium
CATGCCTTTGGGCATAAAAACCCAAACTAAGACATAGTAAAATTAAAGTAAGACTATTTTTCATTTTTTTTCTTGAAATTATATTTAATACTGACAGAGGGTTGAAAATGCAAGCTTCTTTGTATATAATGGTGATAAGTAGCTTTGGCTTCATTTGAATTATTATTCAGGGGATTTACATAATCGTCATTACTATTTTTATCGGTACGAACACCATTAACTATATATAACTGCAAGCCTAAATTAAGATCAACCCCTAAATAAATATGCTTGGTTAAAGGATAATAAAAAGATTGCTGTAAATTAATACTCGTTGTATATTCGGGTGTATAGGTAGTGTGAGATTCTGTTTTGGATTGAATAGTATCTCTCAGATATGTCGAAGAATTATTTTGTGATTCCTTATAAAAACAATATTCAAAAGGAATATTAATACCTGAAATTAATATAATTTTTTCTTTATAAAAACGTTTTGCAATACCGATTTTTCCAAAAACAGACTTTTGTAAAAAATTTCCAGTTTGCTTATAAATATAATTTCCGGGAACAGGTGTTTTAGTGTCTATTTTTCGGGGCAAGTAAAAAAAGCCGGCCTGAATGTTTAAATCAATATCTTTTGAATTTATGTGGTTATAAGATATAACGGGTTGAAGCATTACAGTACTTTGTGCATCTGTAAGGACAAGACCGTCTTTCTGCTTGTTATAAACATTAAATCCTTTATAAGATAATACAGAAACGCCTATTTCATTACTCTGTGAAAAAAGTTTTGTTGCAAAGGAAATACAAAAAAAGCAAATGATAAACTTATTCATATATTTAAAAGGCTATAGCGGATTGCTATAGCCTAAATGTAGGGATTATTGTTTAATAAATTTATCAGTTTTTGTACCACTATAATTATAAAAATTTATAATGTACATACCGTTTGCTAAATTGCTCACATCAATAATTTCTACGTTATAAAAATCTCCTTCTTTTACTAATTTGCCATCAGGTGATATAATTCTATATTTACAATCAATATTTCCACTTACCTTTAAAATGTCTGCTGTGACAGTAGGATAAACATTAATCGGTAAAATATCATAACTGTATTCTTTTACTCCAACAGTAGAGTTACCAGTAATTGTAATATTATGTTGTGCACTAGCATTGTCTACTGTATAATCAAACATTTGTGCAGTTTGAATAACTGAAAATATATTTTTAGTACCTGTAAATACATTGTTTAAGGTACGTGCGTAATCGCAATTTGCAGAACCAATGGTTTGTGTGCATGATACACTATTAAAACTTGAACTATTATACCTGATATGGGTGTTCACAAGAGCATTGCCGCCTAGTAAAGATTGGCTAAGGTAAATTGTACTTGCGCTGCCACCCGCTATTTGAAGATCAAGAGCATCTATATTATTTCCCAAACTTAGTTTTTCATTAATTGTTTTACCAGAGGTTAAATATCCAACAACCGGTAAATCTTCGGGTTTCCTGTTACATACACATTTATGTTGCTTCAAATCAGTGTGATCCGTTCCCGTATAAAATGCCCAAGTCCCTATTACAGTGTTGGGATCAAAAACAGGCGTACCTTTATTTACAAAGTAGCTTCTTCTGAGGTCAATATGATCTAGATCACTTAATGTTAAATCATACTGTGATAAATAACTATTTGGGTCTTGCATAAAAAGCAAATAATTAAACGTAATTGTCGCTTGTGATAGTGGTTGTCCAAAAGCATCAATTACTTTAGTAGTAAGTTTATTAACTAATCTTACTTGCGTATAGATGCTAAAATCCAATAAAGTGGTGTCCATATCCATTAAAGCCTTTACATTGTTCTCTGCATTTTTATGACTGGCTGCAAAAGTTCCAAAGGAAGGGATAGAACCTGTTAAACCGAGATAATAAACGTTATTATTAGCATCAGTAAATTCAAGGTTGTAGTTTCCTGCATTAATAGGTGCAGTTGTGGGATTAAATAATTCAATTACATAGTTACTATATGGCGCACCGTTGCTTGTAACATTATCTTTTACAATTTCGGATATAAAAAGGTCACTACATCCTTTATCCTCTTGGGCTTGAATGAGCGTTGGCGTTGTAACAAAGACTAATGTAGCCGCTGCAACAAAGATTTTTTTTGAGTAGTTTTTTAATTTCATAAGTTTTGGTTAAGTGATTAATTTATTCTTCAAATAGAATCAAATTATTTCCGGTAATTTTTTAAACTTTGCATTTACCCACCCCTAGGGGTAGGTGAAAGTTATTAACACACAATAGAGTGGTAATTAAACAACAGACGTTAAACCGTTTCGAATGGCATATTTAATAAGCCCAACGATAGATTCTGTTTTTGTTTTTTTATAAAGTATTTTTCTAAAAGACTTAACCGTATTAAGCGTAATGCTTAAATATTCGGCAATGTACGCATTGGATTTTTCGGTACAGATCAATTTTAGAATGTCGGCTTCACGGGGCGTTAAATTAAGTTTGCGGTAGCTTTCCCTGAAATCAATATGTTCCAATGTATCTGAAATGAGGATCTTTGAAATATGATTACTGAAATGATAACCCTCTTTATACACCGTGTCAATTGTTTTAAATAATTCTTCGGCATCACATCCTTTGTTTAAAAAAGAGCGGGCTCCTGCCATTAAAAATTGAGAAGAATATCCCATCCCTTGGTGCATGGTTAAAATAATAACTTTTATGGCAGGGTATTTACCGGTAATGAGTTTTAAAGCTTTGGAACCGCTCATTACCGGCATATCGCAATCTAAAATAATAATATCAGGCTGTATAGTTTCAAGTAAATTCATTGCTTCTTTGCCGTTGCCCGCCACTCCAACAATAATATAACGCTCTTCTTCCTGCAATAAAGAACTGTATGCCTGAAGCGATAACTTATGGTCATCGACCAGCATTAGTTTGATTTCCGAGCTTATCATAAATTAAGAGGTATAAGATACTTCTTTAAAAGTTCTGCAATAAACAGTTTATTAATCAAATATATACAAATTTTAAATCGTACTATAATTAAACAACGTTTTTTATTTTAAAATTGGAAATATTAGTATGTGGCATCCAAGACCCCCATACAATCATTAGGAAAGCGTATTGATAAAATCCGTCAAGAGCGTGGATTGTCTTTTCAGGAAATGGCATTTGTTTGTGATATGGAAAAATCACAGGTTTATAATATCTGTACTAAAGGAGTCGATGTTCGGTATACAACACTTATAAAAGTGGCCAAAGGCTTTGAAATGCCTCTTACTGAACTCCTAAATTTTAAATAATAATAAAGTACCTTTTAATTATTTTGAGGTATAACACCTG
>JBBRHI010000450.1:0-3331 GCA_038222995.1 Bacteroidia bacterium
CTGTTTGAGTTTTCTGCAAAATGGGATCCCGTGCCAACAATGCTTTGCCAAAATCATACACAAACCATACAAGGCTTTTACGGGCAAACTACCGCATTTACTAAAACATTTATTAAGAAAGGCATTTTAATTCTCGGCGAATCAAAAGCATTTAATGAAGCCCGTTATATACATGGCGATCACGGGAAAGGAACCTGGACCTTTTACGGCGGCCACGATCCGGAAGATTACCAGCATAGGGTAGAGGATCCGCCAACAGATCTGAGCCTTCATCCTAACTCTCCGGGTTACCGTTTGATCTTAAATAATATTTTATTCCCGGCTGCTAAGAAGAAGAAACAAAAAACCTGATTTAAGCCTGATTTATCTGAGGTCAAATAGATTTTCTACGCCTATATAACGCTCTACCGTAAAACCTTCAGCGTAATCGCAATTAATGGCTCTGCCGAATAATGCTGACTTTGCTTTTACATTTTCCATAAAATTTTTACCGGATATAGGCGTTTCAGGCTCTTTTGAATTGGGATCGTAAAACTGGGACGAGAAAGCAAAAATACTTTCCATCTTCTTTTCCATGTATGCTGTAATATCAATTACAAAATCAGGTTCAATGAAACGGTCCTGTATGTAATGGTAAACTGCTTTCGGCCTCCAGGCAGCCTGCGGGGCGTTATCCTCTCCACGCGTTTCAATTTTCACTAAACCGCTGTAAAAGCAAGCGTCAGAGGACAGTTTTGCGGCACGTGCATGATCCGGGTGCCTGTCATCAATAGCATTGCATAATACAATTTCAGGTTGATATTTCCGGATAGCTTGTATAATATGTTTTTGACTGCTTTCATTATTTTCAAAAAACCCGTCCGCTAAAGTTAGTTGTTCTCTCGCAGCTAAACCTAATATTTTAGCAGAGTTCATTGCTTCTTCCGTTCTTAAAGCCGCACTGCCGCGCGTTCCCAGTTCGCCTCGTGTAAGGTCCAGTATCCCTGTCTTTTTTCCTAAAGCCATATGTTTTAAAAGCGTTCCGGAGGCAGATAGTTCCACATCATCCGGGTGAATTCCTATAGCTAATATATCTAATTTCATATTTGGTTTGTATATGTCAATTTCTATTGGATGGCCCCTTGTTTCCTAACGTTTACCCACTTACCTGCAATATGAGCAGAAACACTGTTATCATACATGGCTTCGCAGCTTATGCCCGGTAAATAATACGTGCCGTTATATGATGCGTTTAATAATATTTTAAATGTTTTTACGGCTCCTACTCCCAAATCGAAATAACTGTAAACCCTGTCGTCTCTTATGTCCTGGTATGTCGGCACATCGCCTTTCATGTAAGTAATATTATCTAACCTTTGGTTGCGTATTTCCCAGCCACTCGCAAAAATCTGCGATAAGGCAAGGTTCCTGTACATTCCTCTTACCCCGGGGTTTTTAATGGTTACTTCAGCCATAAAATCAGTTCCCTGCTCTAAGTTGGACACATCAATAGGGTTGCCCGCCAATGTCTTGTAATTTACCAGTAATTCTAAGTTGCTGAATTTATCGGTCTCTGCCCCGGCTTTTGGTACACCTTGCTTTACAAGGCGCGCAAATAAATTGCCGCTGCCTTTTACGGTTACTTTTACGGCTGTGGAAGCATTCGGGTTTTTTAATTCGATCAGTTTATATTTAGATCGGTTAAAGTCGCTAACCGTTATACTTTCATTTCCGATTTTTACATCGGCTGCTATAGCGGACGTATTTCCGTTAAGCTTAGCGTACTTGCTTATTGCCATTAAACAATAAGCTGTAGACTGTGTGCTTAACCAATAGTAGTTATCCCCCAGTTTTGCCGCCAGGCTTTTCACTTTTAAAAATGCATTGTTATTATCTTTCAACAGGGTCATTGTTTCCAGGATCATCGCATCGTCGCGTTCAATGCTGCCATAGGTATAATAATAATCGGCATACGTTTTTGCAGTTGCCGGGATATTATATACCATTTTTTTAGCCACTTCCTGTTGGCCTAGTATCGCATAAGCTGCGGCTAAACGCCATTTAACTTCAGCTGATAAATTTGCTTTTTCTTTTAAACGGTTCATTGCTCCAAGTTCTGCGCTACCGGCTAAAGCTAATGTATACAAGCGGTATGCCTGTGTGAGGTCTTCACCGTAATAAGCCGTATTTTTATTACTGACATAGCTTTGTGCTTTTTGTTTCTGGTATTTTTTCCAGTTGTCTAATAAACTAAATGGTAACGAATATCCTTTTGCCTTCGCTTCAATTAAAAAGTGTCCTGCATAATTAGTTCCCCACTCGTCCGCTTGATTTAATCCCGGCCAGTAGGATAAACCGCCGCCCGAGGTTTGGAATTGTTTTAGCCTGTTAATGGCAGCTTTTGTGGCACGATCAATAAACGCTTTTTGGTTAGCGCTCAGGTCACAAATGTCATTAATATATAAACCCGCAAAAACAGAGGAAGTAGTTTGTTCCACACAACCGTGAGGATACTCTACTAAATAGTTTAAACGCTGCGATAAATTAATAGAAGGTAAGGTCGATAATTCTAAATAGGCTTTATTGGTTCCGCTTATTCCGATAGGCATATAAGTCGTATTTAAATTTTTACCGGCGGTCAACAAAAATTCATCGGCGTCCGTAATACTAGGATTATTCGCCCTTACAGCAATTTCAATGGTTTCAGAGGTTGTTTCGCCCGAGCCTTTTGCCGTAATTTTAATTTTAGAAACCCCTAAGGCATCTTTAATTTTTAATTTAAAGTTAACTACTTTGTCGCCGATCGCATTAAAACTAACGGTTTGCGTATTACCGTTTATAGCGGTAGCAAATTTATCGGTTGTAAGGGTAATAGTGGCCTGTTTTACTTTTTTCTCCATGGCAAAAACAGTCACCGGCAAGTCCACCTCTTCGCCCGGGCCTAATACTCTTGGCAGGGTAGACAGTATCATTAACGGTTTTCTTACAGGTATGGCTTTTTCGGCATTGCCGTACGCGCCTTGGTAACCCGCCACTACCATCACTCTTACAGAGCCTACGTATTGAGGAATATCAATTTTATGAGTGGCTGTTTCCCCTTTCTTTAAATGAAACGGCCCTACAAAACGCACCATTGGTTTAAAGCGTTGTGCACTGTTTTCCGGTTTATTATTGGTAGCATCATCACCGCCTATAGACAGGATGCGGCTCATAGCATTTCCAAAGGCACCAATCACATTATCATAAATATCCCATGTTTTTACACCCAGGGCTTCTTTCGCATAAAATGCACTCCACGGGTCAGGTGTTTTAAAACGGGTAATGTCAAGCAAACCTTCATCAACTACTGCTA
>JBBRHI010000451.1:0-3327 GCA_038222995.1 Bacteroidia bacterium
AGCATAAACGGGCATACGCATTTTATTAAAATAGTTAAATGATTTTACTTCATCCAATCCGGCAATATGGTCTTTATGCTCGTGTGTAAACACAACGCCATCAAGAGTTTTCAGGTCTTCACGCAATAACTGTTGCCTGAAATCAGGCCCCGAATCAATCACCGCTTTTGCCTGATTGCTTTCTATTAATATGGAAGTTCTTAAACGTTTATCTCTTGTGTTTAGTGAACGACACACCACGCATTCGCAACATAGTATTGGAACGCCTTGTGATGTACCGGTGCCTAAAAACGTTACTTTCACATTAATGGTTTTTAATCAATTCAAAAAATACCTCTTTATTTAATAATCCTACAATCAGTGTAAATACGACTCCGTATATAGCGCCCCAAAAATGAGCTTCATGCCCAATATTATCAACTGCTTCATGGGTTTGATTGCGCCTGCTTAAATAATAACTGATCCCTAAATAAGCGATCCCAAAGATCCATGCCGGCATGGGAATAAAGAAAAATCCGAGTGAAGAAGTGGGGGCACATAAAATATAGCTGAATATAAGCGCATTTACAGCTCCACTGGCTCCTAAGGAAGTATAACCGGGGTTATTTTTATTTTTAAAATATTCGGAAACGGAAGACGCATAAATAGCGCCACTGTATAATAAAATATAATACAAGGCCCCCAATTTTTTATTGGGATCGCCAAAGGAACCCGCCAATAAAGGCATGATCTGCTCTTCTACCACCGGGCCGAAGATCCAAAGCGCATACATATTAAATGCCAAGTGCAGATATTTAGCATGTAAAAATGCGTGTGACAAAAAGCGATAATGCTGATTGTATTTACTGATGGAATACGGATGAAAAATATATTTGTATTTGATCTCAGGCTTATTCATAGCAAAAAGAGAAAAAGCAACAGTAAGGATAAGTATAGCTATAGTGATCATTAAAATTAGTTTTTGTATTTTATTTTTAGTGGGTTTTTGGGGCTAAAGTATTCATTTAAAATCAATAACTTAAACCTTACAATTATCCAAGCTCCACGCTTCAGGTTTTGCATCAAACAATACTTTCGTGCTTGCCCACACATTTTTAAAAAGTTCGGATTGCCTGTAAGCCTCCAGGTAACTTGGTTTTTCCCACAAGCTGTAGGTAAAAAAAACAGCCGTGTTATTCATATCCTGCAATAGTTCTACATGGCTGCAACCTTCTACCGCTGCAATCAACTCTTTCTTGGACTTAAATAGTGTTTTAAAATCCTCAATGCATTCCGGTTTAAAGGTCATTTTCACAAATCTTTTAATCATAAATATCTATTATTATACGGTCAATTTTATATTTACTTAATACATTTTTTTTAATAATGATCTTAGTGGCCGATTGCCCTAAAGATGCTATTTCTAAAAGATCCATCGAATTAAAAAAACAAACCACATCTCCTATTTTCACATCATCGTAGGTATTATATATTTTAGTAATGTTACTCGACGGTAATGAAATAGAAAAGCGCTTATTTCCTACCTCCCGTTCAAACTCCTGCCTGGTGATGCTGGTAATTAAATTCCCGAAATCATCTTCATACAATACCATGCCTTGCAAATTACCCGGGGTTGCAAAGGTTTCAAAAGCATACAATTTACAGTAATCGGGCGTTGGGGCGCAAAAGTCTGCCAAAGGTACTCCCTCAATAAGTTTACAGGCAAAAGTTACAAATACATCTCTTAAATAAAACGAATGTTGTTTTTCATTATCATAGTACAACACATACACGGGCTCGTTAAATTCTTTATCAATAAGGGTTAATACGCCGTTATCGGGAAAAATAATATACTGCCCTTTGTACTTTGTGAGTAAATAGCGGGTGTTATCAACCGACAGATCATCGATAGTTTTAGAAGAGTTTAAAAATTTTAGGGCAAATAAATGAATCGTATTTTCGGGGAAATAAGGCAACACACTTCTTAAGGCAAAAGCCCCTTCGTTATGTGCATGAGCATTAACGCTGCAGGCTACGTCAACAATTTTGCATTCCGGTTGTTTGGTATAGATCATGCCTTTTACCATTGCCAAATAGGGATCGCGATAACCCAGATCTGTAGTAATAGTAATAACCGGCATATTTAACTGTGTAATTACATTTTAAAACAATAATTTTATACTCTTAAAAACGAATTAAAAACAACTGTTCAAAAATGTATTGATTTATTTCAAAAGTAAATATTATTTTAGGCATACTTTTATATATTAAAGCATTTGATTAACACTATTATTAACATATATATTCCTTAACCTTGACAGAAAAAACCATTACCATTGATAGCATTGAGCCGGTAGAAATTTACGGCGTAAACGATGTAAAACTGAATGTTATAAAAAAATATTTCCCGAAGCTTAAAATAATTGCCAGGGGATATTCCATTAAAGTGTTAGGTGAAGAGACGGAAATCAACCTCTTCGAAAAGAAATTAAACATGTTGGTAGACTATTACCACAAAAACGGTTTATTAACAGACACGGTGATTGAGCGATTGCTGGGGCAAACCGGTGATAATTTATTACAGGCAAAAGAAGAAGCATCGGGTTCTGATATTATTTTATTCGGGAACAGCGGGCTGGTAATTAAAGCGCGTACCGACAATCAGCGAAAAATGATGCAGTCGGTAGGTAAAAGCGATATGTTATTTGCTACAGGCCCTGCCGGTACCGGGAAAACATATACAGCCGTTGCTTTAGCGGTAAGAGCCTTAAAAAATAAGGAAGTAAAACGCATTATTTTAACCCGCCCCGCTGTTGAAGCAGGTGAAAATTTAGGTTTTTTACCCGGTGATTTAAAAGAAAAGCTGGACCCTTATATGCAGCCCTTATACGACGCGTTGTATGATATGGTGCCTTTAGATAAATTAAATCAATACATTGAAAGTAAAATTATTCAAATTGCGCCCTTGGCATTTATGAGGGGACGTACATTGGATAACGCCTTTGTAATTTTAGATGAAGCGCAAAATACGACCGAAAGCCAAATGAAAATGTTTTTGACCCGTATGGGCGCGAACGCTAAATTTATTATTACGGGCGATATAACACAAATTGATTTACCGCGTAATCAATCATCCGGATTGGCTCAGGCCGTAAGGCTTTTGAAAAAAACAGAAGGGATTGACTTTGTAGAGTTAACTTCAGTAGACGTGATAAGGCACAGGTTAGTAAAAGCCATTATTGAGGTGTATGAATCGGACTCTATAAAAAAGTAAATAAAAAGACATGAGAATCAGGACTAAAGGGATACAAGATTTGTTTATTTTTATAAGAGAAAATTTAATTATCA
>JBBRHI010000452.1:0-3307 GCA_038222995.1 Bacteroidia bacterium
TCATGCGTAAGCAGCTGCGGCTTGTAAAAAAGAGAGAAATATTTAATCTGTCACCAAACCTTTTTTTGAGGTACCTTCTTAGCTTTCCGGCTATCATAACGTCATCATTTAAGATAAAAACGTTTAAACTTTGAGTTTCCATAATGTTGGTTTTAGAGTTATTAATAAAATTTAAAAGTATTATTTTCTACTGCGTGTAATAAGCGCTATAATGCCTACTATAACAATTACTACCAGTAGTATTCCCCAAACCATTCCGGCTTTAAAAATACCACCTACTACTGCACAACTTTGAAATGCAAAAAAGAGAAATGTCAATAAAGAATATAGAATAGATGTTTTCATAGAAAGTTTTTACTTAAATATTGCAAGTTCTATTCCATTGCATTTACTTTTACGGCAACCTTTAAATGAATTAATATGGCCCGGTTGAGTATTAAATTCTACGGACTGAATTGATTTTGGATAAAGAACAATTCTTTTTTAATTTTATATACGATACCCCTACAAAATAAAAAGGCGCACCAACATGGATGCGCCTGTTTAAATGAGAGCTTTTTAGCTACGCCGCTTTACGGAAATTTTTACTGGGAATATTTAATTCCTCTCTGTATTTGGCTACCGTCCTGCGGGCAATAGAATATTTTTTTTGAATTAATTGTTTCGCAATTTCTTCATCACTTAAAGGGTTTGTTTTATCTTCAGCAGACACACATTCCATTAAAATACGTTTCACTTCATTGGTACTTACAATTTCTCCTGTAGTAGTGCTTAATCCTTCAGCAAATAAACTCTTCATTAAAATTGTTCCATAAATGGTTTGAATGTATTTACTGTTAACTATTCTTGAAATTGTTGAGATATCAGAGTTAATTTCTTCCGCAATATTTTTTAAGATCAACGGTTTTAAATCAGATTCTTCCCCTGAAATAAAATATTTTTTTTGATGTTTTACAATTGCCTTAGCAACTGTCACCATTGTTTTTTCTCTTTGTTGCAAAGCATCAATAAACCATTTTGCATTTTCAATTTTACTTTTAATAAAACCGGAAGCTTCCTTCATACTTTTATCTTTCGATTTAGAATATGTATTTAACATATCTATATAATCTTCGCTTATTTTTAACGGAGGGTGTTTTGATGAATTTAAAAACAATTCTACATTGTCGCCGGTTACAGATACCGAAAAATCAGGTTCTATCGTAATAGCCCTGCTCCCGCTCTCTTTAGAGCTTCCTGCAGGAACCGGGTTTAATTTTTTAATTTCCGATAATGCATCTTTAAATTCTTCGTCATCCATACTTAATGCTTTTTTAATAGCATCAAAGCTTTTGGTTGATAAAAGGTCCATATGCTTTTCAAGAATAGTAATGGCGTTATACGTATCTTTTGTTTTTTCGCTTTTATGTGTTAACTGCACGATCAAACATTCTTGTAAATTTTTGCAACCTATGCCTATTGGTTCCAGGATTTTAATTTTAGCTAATACCTCTTCCAGTTCTTCTTCGGTTACAAATGTATTTTGAACAAATGATAATTCATCCGAAATATCACTGATAGTTCTTCTTAAATAACCGTCACTGTCTAAAGTATTAATTAAATAAGATCCTATTTCTTTTTGTTTATCGGTTAAAGGCAATAATTTTAATTGATCAATCAAAGGCTCGGTAAAATCATGGCTTTCTAAAAATACCTGTTCTCTTTTATCATCTTCATTAGCATGGTTATTCGCTTCATACTTATAATCATCTAATGTATCTTTATCCATATAATCGGTGTAGTCATAATCTTCACCTAATTTACCTTCAGATACCGCATCTTCATTTTCAAAATCACTCTCCTTTTCATCATTCAAATTATCATTATCTTCTGTTGGGGTTACATCTTCCAAATCATACTCCAACGCAGGATTAATAGCCATTTCGGCGGCTATACATTGTTCTAACGCAACTGTCGGTAAAGACAACATATTGAACAATTGAATTTGCTGAGAAGTTAATTTTTGAGTTTGTCTTTGTGATTGAGATTGTATAATTGCCATAACCGTAAATTTTGTATATTATTAAACTGTTTAAAATTGAAAACCACACACCATTAAATGGTGTGTGGTTTATATTCTTTACTTCTTTTTAAGTAGGGTTCCTCCCGCAATAAGCGTAATAAGAAACAATACAACAAATATAAAGAATAGTATTTTTGCAATTCCTGCAGCTCCTGCAGCTATTCCAGTGAATCCGAATAGTGCTGCTATTATAGCAACTACTAAAAATATTAATGTCCAGCGTAACATAGTGTTTAGTTTTAAAGTGTGAGTTATTGAGTAATAATTATACAGTATGCCTTTGAAACAATAGTGCCGAATTTTTTCGGTTCGTAATTTTTTGAAAATCAACGCCTTAAAACTTTATACCGGAAAAGCACAGGTTGTAAATGGTAGAAAAAATTCCCCATTATGGTGCGATTACTTATACTATCGGGAAAAACAGCATAACGGTAAGCCCGTGGGGCACATTATTTTTAGCCATGATCCAACCGCCGTGATTAAGCATAATACGCTTGGAAAAACTAAGCCCCATGCCTGTTTGCGAGCCACCGGACAGTACATCTTGCTCTATTTTTTGGAAGAGGTCGAAGATCTTTTGATGGTAATTCTTATCAATACCTTTTCCGTTATCACTAATGGAAACCGTATAGTATTTTCTTTTATTTAGATCTTTGTATTTATTTTCCTTTGCAAGATAATGTTCTCCCGTTATAGTTATGTTGAGTTTTCTATCGGGATGTTTAAAGCGGATGCTGTTATTAATAATATGTGTAAAAACTAATTTTAGTTGACCGGGATCTGCCTTTATGTGTTCTAAATTCCCTGCAGTTAATTCAAACTCATTTTTATATTTGGTGTTTATGCCTTTCACAAAATCATTCAGGTCAATATTTTCAAATGCTCCAACTCCTGAAAGAATTTGGTAATAATTTACAATGTTATTATTGATCTCTTGCTGCTGACTGTATATTTGCTTTATCCGGCTTATCTGTTCGCTTGATTGCTCATTGTCAAGGTTTTTTAAATGTTGCAGCCGGTCAATCATCACCTGTATTTTACGCATAGGCTCCTGTAAATTATGCGTACTTGCAATGGTTAATTCTTTTACTTCGTTATTAAGAATATTAAGTTTATGCACTTTATCTTCCAGGTTAGAGCGGTGCGTTTCGCTTCGGTTAAAAAAAGTAATAATGGCAATGGCTGCCACGCAACATACTGCAAAGGAAACAGTCAATGATAAAAAACTGCTTTTCCTGCTCTGTT
>JBBRHI010000453.1:0-3299 GCA_038222995.1 Bacteroidia bacterium
ATATTATCTTAATATCACATTCACGCCGCCTTAGTGTTAGTTAAAATTTGTCCTAAGTAACAGGTAAATAATAAATTGGCTAAATTGTTATAACCGATTAGGGAAAATCTACCGTAAACGCCCCTTAAAATCCTGAAAGGATGGTATTATTATAGAAAATCCATTAATATAGCTTCAAACCCCAAAGGGGTGGCATTTTTTAGTTACGCCATATTATTATTTACCCGTTACTAAGAATGTAGGGAGTATCTCAAAATAACTTAATTATGAAAAGAATAGGCTTACTTTCAATCTTATTATTTATAGTTTTCTTTTCTTTTTCGCAGCAGCAGAGCAAAATTCCCTATAAACAGCTTCAAGAATATCAAGGCATGTATGAATATCCAAACCGCCTCAAAGTCTCATTTGCCGCATCGCCTAAAGACGCCGTATTAGTAGCTATCATCAATCAAAGCGAGTATATATTAAAAAATGAAAGCCCCGATGTTTTTTCTACAAAGTATGACACGATACATTTTTTTAGAGATGCGCATAATGTGCTTGCAGGATATATTTCTAAAAAAGAGACTTTTAAATTAATAAGCAAAAATGTTTTCTTTCCTGAAACAATGTGGTATCCGCGGCTTAAAGGAAAAGATGTCTATCAATATAAAATTCCTGATAACCTGAATGACGGTTTAAGGGTTGGCAACATTAATAAAACTGTTTTAGATCCTTTGTTATTAAAGGAGATGATGCAAAAAATTATTGATGGTACTTATCCCAATGTGCACAGTGTTTTAATTATAAAAGATGGCAAGCTGGTATTTGAACAATATTTTTATCAATATGCCAAAGACAGTGTGCAGGAAATGCGCTCGGCGTCTAAAAGTATATACTCCGCTATTACCGGAATCGCAATTGACAAAGGTTTTATTAAAAGCAAAAATAAAAAAGTGCTTTCGTTTTTTCCTGAATATACATTGAATAATATGACGGATGCCAAAAAGCGGATTACCGTTGAAGACCTTTTGACGCAGCAAACAGGATTAGATTGCGATATCAGTAACCCCAAATCAGAAGGCAATGAAACAACGATGGATTATTCTGATGATTGGGTTAAGTTTACGTTAGACCTTCCGATGATAGATGCGCCTGGTAAAAATGGAAGGTATTGCTCCGGTAATCCTGTTACGCTCGGGCGCATTGTTGAAAAAACTACTAACATGCCGTTGCTGCAATTTGCCAAGAAAAATTTATTTGAACCACTAGGGTTTACTAATTATAAATGGTATTTCAAACCTGACAAATCAAATGCTGAAGATTATTGCCAGGTTTATTTAACGCCGAGAGAAATGATAAAGTTTGGGTTGATGTATTTGGACAATGGCATGTGGAAAGGGAAGCAAATACTTTCTTCAGATTGGGTAAACCAATCTTTTGAAAAGCATTCAATTATTCAGGGCGTTGATTATGGTTATTTATGGTGGCTTAAATATTTAGAGGCAGATGGAGTAAAATATTACACCAAAGCAGCACAGGGAAATGGGGGACAAAGGATTTATGTATTGAAAGAGCAAAATATGGTGGCTGTAATAACGGGTGGAAATTATAACAGCCAGTCGCCTTCTGATGAATTGATGAAAAAATATATTCTGCCTTCATTCAACAAGAAAAAATAGTTTGTTGACTAAGGAAATATTCGGGCATACCCCCATGAAGAATAAGCAACACAGGATGCGTTTTATCTTTGTTTTTTATATAGATTCCTTGTTTTACGCCATTGACAGTAATAAATGTTTTTTCTGAAATGCTAAAGGCTATCTTTTGTTCAACAAAGCCAATAGTTTTTCCGCAGCCTCTTTAGACGAAGCAGGATTTTGACCCGTGATTAACAAACCGTCCGTTACGACATACGAAGTCCAATCGGCTTTTTTTGAGTAAATACCGCCTTTGTTTTTCAATTCATCTTCTAATAAAAAAGGCACAATATGTGTCAATTGGACAGCCGCCTCTTCAGTATCCGTGAAGCCCGTTACGTTTTTTCCTTTTACCAACGGATTACCCGCTTCATCTTTCACATTTAACAAAACTGAAGGGGCGTGACAAACGGCTGCAACAGGCTTTTTACTTTTCCAAAAGGCTTCGATTAATTGAATTGAGTCTTTGTCATTCGTCAAATCCCAAAGGGGCCCGTGACCGCCGGGATAGAATACTGCATCAAAATCATCGGCGGACACTTCGCTTAATTTTACGGTCTTCGACAAGATTTTTTTCAATGAGTCATCGGCGTCAAAGCGTCGAGTCGCTTCGGTTTGGTTGGCAGGTTCGGCGCTTTTGGGGTCAATCGGCGGCTGTCCACCTTTGGGCGAAGCCAGCACGATTAAGGCGCCTGCATCTTTGAGCGTGTAATAAGGCGCTGCAAATTCTTCGATCCAAAAACCTGTTTTATGCCCCGTATTGCCCAGTTCGCTGTGCGATGTTAAAACAATTAATACTTTCATTTTTTTTAGTTTTTATTTTGACTCTAAAACATTATAAACCACCTCTTTCAAATGTAGGGGTTTTTAAAAAATCAAATCGGACGCTCTCTTATATCGTCATAAAACTTAGCTAACGTTATGTTTATAAAAGGAATCAACCACAGAAATCCAATGCCTAATGTCAAAATACAAAGCAGCCCCAACAAGAAAAATAGTAAGAATAAATAAAATAATTTCAATTTGTAACCCTCCATCATCTGCTTACTTTTCCTTAATGCATCTTCAGCCTTCATGAGTGGCTCGTCTGAAAGAATGTAAAAAGTCATTGAATAGCCGAGCGCTGCTATTATTCCCGGGATTATAAATAACAAGGACCACAAAATAACATATAACAGCCTGAGTAGATAAGCTACCAGAGCATTTGTAAAGTATTTGAAACCATCAAAAATCTGTTCAAACCGCCCTTCGCCGCCTCTCGCAACAGTAAGGGAGAAATCGGCGGCTCCGAGTTCTAAGGCTCCCCCAATGATTAAAAGAATGATCGAACCGGATGAATGAACAGCGCTTCCGGAACCTGATAATAGCGCGTAAACTAAGAAAGTGCCAATGGCTATCCCCCATTTCCCCCGTAGAGAATCGAGCGCCATTCTCATTAAGTTAACATTTTCAGTACCCATAATTCTGTTTTAATTGACCCTAAGTACCGGTACAAAATAAATTGATATTATTTAAAGGGGGAAAAATTAATTTTATAAGCATTCCCTACTTGTTGTAAAATTGTTTGAGCTGCATAAAACAATTGATCCGGCGTGCGGTAATCTTCGGGTTTTATCCATC
>JBBRHI010000454.1:0-3295 GCA_038222995.1 Bacteroidia bacterium
AAATACGGACAATACATCCGGATTGGCAAACAACATCAATAATAACACACCCGCAAAAAATGACGGCATGGCATACAACAAAAACATAAAAGTTTGTATAAGCTTGCTTGCCTTCCCTTCAGGCTTATTGGCCATGTGTACACCTATCGGGATACTTATGATATAGGCTAATATGATAGAAAAAACAGAAAAAAATAATGACCAGATCATTTTATCTTTCAGGATAGCGATTACCGGTTCTTTTTTAATGTATGAGATTCCAAAATCGCCCCTGATGACGCCTTTTGATCCTTTTCCTCCAAAAAGCCAACGGTGATAGCGGTTAACCGGCCCGTACCAAACAATTTTAGGGATATAATTTTTATAAGTTGTTTTGGTTTTTAAAAAGGCATCGTATGCTTGGGATAAGTCTGCGGCTTGTTTTGAAAAGGCTCCTGATAAAGCTTCTGATGAACTTTTCAGTAATGTAAGATCTCGCTGAACAGCTTCGGGTTCAGTTTCATATTTCAATGCTTCTAAAGTTGTACTACTGTTATTTATCAGTTCTTTATCTTCCTTATAATAAGTATGAGTACTATCTAATTTTAAAGCCCCGGTTTCGTTATAAAAAAGTTGAGTGGTATGATGCAATTGATTTAAATAAGCAGTAACCGAACCGGCGTTTCCTGATTGATTCAGTAAGGCTTTGTATGTATTTCGTTTTTGTTTGTCATAAATTTTATAAAGTGTATCGGGTTCCGATAATTGAGTGACTGAAAAATAAAATACCGGGAGGTCTAAGCCTAATTGTTTTCTCCAAAATGTTTTCCGGGCTTCTATATCTTGAGTGCCGCTCTGCCGGTTGTTAAGTGAATTAACGAGCAGGTCCAAAGGGTCGCCCGGAGAATTTACCAACAACATAAAACTTAATAAGGTAACCATAAAAAGAGTGGGGATAAACCATAACACGCGTTTAAGGATATATCTCGCCATCGGCTTAATCTTTAAGCTTTAAGGTATTTAAAAGTACACCCGGATATTCTGAATATACTTCTAAATTTTCCCATTTTTTATTTACGACGATGCGCCGTGTTTGCGAAAACATAAAAATATAAGGCTGTTCATCATATACTAATTGTTGAAACCGTTTTGATAAAGCAATGCGTTTCGGTTCATCTACCGACCTGTTAATGCTGTCAATGAGTGCGTCGGTTTGCGCATTGCCAAAGCCTGCGAAATTAAGCGCATTATTTGTCCAAGCCTCGGTTGACCATAATTGTGAATAGTCTTCGGGCTGTGCACTGCCTTGCCAGGCGCCAATGCTCATATCGAAATCATGTTGAAAACAGCTGTTTACAAAACTGCTGTAATCTAAAGGATTAAGCCTTACAAATATTTTTGCTTTTTGCATGCTTTCAGCAATTTGCTTTGCCATATCTTCCCATTGCTTTTGGGTATTCATAAAATTAATATCAAATTCCAGCTTTACTTTTTCGCCTTCAATCATTTTATCCAATACATCGTCATTGTCTGTATCGGCCCAGCCGGCTTGTGTTAACAAGTGTTTCGCTTTTTCAAGATCGTAGTTTATTAATTTAAGGGATGTATTAAAGTCGGCCTTAACAGGCGACACAGGCCCGGGAATTCGGTTTACATTATTTTCGTAAATCGTTTTATTTATTTGGTCGTAGGGAGCAAGCATTGCCATAGCATGCCTTACGGTAACATCATTAAATATTTTTTTATGCTTTTTGCCGTCGGGTTTCATGTTCATACATACATAAATATAGTTGTAGGTATTGGCCAACTGCATGGTGTAATTTTTTGTAAAATTCGGATCTTTTGATAATTCAAAATAAGAGGAAAAATCGACTTGCGTAGAAACATCGATGAGTTTGTTTTTTAATTCCAGTAGCGTAGAGGCATTATTGTTGTTCAGTTTAAAAATAATTTTGTCGGGGTAGGCTTGACAATACCAATTTTCATGACAGCTTTGCGTCCAGTGATCTTTCTTTTTTTCTAAGGTCATACTTACCCCTTTGTCCCATTTGGTAATTTTGTAAGGGCCGGCACCGCTCATAAAATTAGGGTCAGTATAATATTTAGGGCTGTTAAATTCATCGGCCCAGGCTTCAATATCCCCCTTTCCTTTTATGTAAACCGAATCAGTTAATTGATCGCAGGTATATTTTGAAAGCGTTTTTTGTTTATCATAATAAGCTTCTTCTATAATAGGGAAATCAGTCCAAAACCAGGTATTTAAAATATAGGGGCGTTTCATGATCACCGTAAATTTCTTTGGATTGTTTGAATCTACAGTTATTTGATTAATGTTGTCCCAGTATGACTTAACGGCCGGATTATTGGTTAAGAGGCATTTACTGGCTTTCGTTGTAAAAGTAATATCGTTGCCTGTTACGGGAGTTTTATCATCCCAGCTCGCTTCCGGTTTTAATTCGTAGGTATATTCTAATCCGTTTGCGGAAACGGTCGGTAAATTTTTTGCCAGGCAAGGAATTAAATGACCGTCTTTATAATTTAAGCGCAGAAGGCTCATGTGTGTATATAACTGTATTTCAGCCCTTACAGCCGATGCGCCATTGGTAGGATGCATATCATCGGGTTCAGAAACAATATGTGCCACCAACGTGTTTTGTTGCGGTTTTTTACAGGATCCTAAAAAAATAATGGATAAAACAAGTGAACAGGCGCATGCTAAAATCTTCATGGAACTAAATTAACTAAAAAATAATTTTTCGCATTAAGTTTTAATAATTTAAAAAAAATATTACATTTGTCGTCTGTATTAAGAGTTCGGAGAGATGCCTGAGAGGCCGAAAGGACATGTTTGCTAAACATGCATACGGGAAACTGTATCGAGGGTTCGAATCCCTCTTTCTCCGCTTTATTATTAGTTGCTTTAAAGCCATCTGTTTACGCAGGTGGCTTTTTGTTAAGTGAAAAAAAACGTAAGATAAAAATAAATGAAAACATTCTTTCCTCATTCTATATTTAAAATATCTATCAAATAACCCCCGACAGCATCATATCGGGAATCTTAAATGATTTAAAGGAATTTATTTTAATACTATTAAATTAGTAATCATTAATAAAAAAGATTTCTAAAAATAAATATCCTATACACGGATTCTTAAAAATAAAAATCCCCGATATGATCATACCGGGGATTTTAAATAATAACATCAAAAAACTTATTTTAATAAAGCCAATTCCAGTACTTCGTTCATTTGATTGACGTAATGAAACTTCAATCCTTTTAAATAAGAAGCATTGATATCGTCAATGTCTTTTTTAT
>JBBRHI010000455.1:0-3294 GCA_038222995.1 Bacteroidia bacterium
GCTTATGGATTATAAAGAATACGGCGGGTATGAACTGTTTGATAAGCCGGAGGTGTTTGATGCCTGTGCAGAATTTATTCCCAAGCTTAATAAAGCCGTACAATCTATTACTAAAGCCAAACAGGCATATAGTATTGAAAACAAACACATTGATCGGTTTAAATTTAAAGGAATTAGGGGTTTAATTTTTAATAAAAAGGAAGGGCAGATAAACACCGGTTTAATGATGCAAGGCTTAATTAAGTCGGCAACAGAAAAGGGTATTGTGATTTTAAATTCGGTAAGCGTAACAGGAATGAATGCCGGGGGAAAGAAGGTAAGCATTACTACTTCGGCCGGAGAATTTGAAGCAGGTAAAGTAATTGTAGCAACCAATGGTTTTGCGGCGGAACTGTTGCACTTAAAGGATGTAAAGCCCGCCAGGGCACAGGTATTGGTTACCAAACCTATTAAAGGATTAAAACTAAAAGGAACCTTTCATTATGATGAAGGGTATTATTATTTTAGAAATATAGGTGACCGCGTTTTGTTTGGCGGAGGCCGTAATTTGGATTTTAAAACGGAAACAACCACCAAGCTTGAGTTGAATTCTAAAATTCAGGCACGGTTAGATCATGTATTGAAGACCGTTATTTTACCGGATACCGCGTTTGAAGTAGAACAACGCTGGTCGGGAATTATGGGAATAGGCTCTGAAAAAAAACCGATCATCAAAAAAATATCAGGCAACATTATTTGTGCGGTAAGAATGGGAGGAATGGGAATAGCCATTGGATCGCTGGCAGGGAAGTTAGCGGTGGATGAATTGGAGTAGATTGATCTTATTTTTTTAGATGGTGCTGCGAACAAGGCTACCATGATGCTACGTTTTTATTATTTGGGCGTGTCCCGCCAAGAGGCGGAGCAGGCTTTCGCCACTCGCTTTTTTTGTAAGCACAAAAAAGAGCTCATACAAGTGGCTCTATGCTTCACGCAAATATTACATCAAACCTTAAAATTTAACCTGCGCCGGGGATGCAAAGGGTTTGGTTCTTTTGTGAGCTCCTTCAGCGAACAAAAAACCGTAGCGCAGCGAAGCCCGCAGCAGCCTGCCAGGCACACACAAAAGACTGCTACACACATACTTTTACGTCTATTGCCGCACAAAATTTTAGTCGCAAACAAAATTAAAAAACTTAAAAGTGAATGTTTTCGGGGATTAATTTTAAGTATTTAAGATTAACCTGCGCCAAGGATGCAAAGGGCTTGGTTCTTTTGTGAGCTCCTTCAGCGAACAAAAAACCGTAGCGCAGCAAAGCCCGCAGCAGCCTGCCCGGCGCCCAAAAAAGACTGCTACACACATACTTTTAAGGCTATTGCTACACAAAATCATATCCGCAAACAAAATAAAAAACTTAAAAGTGAATGTTTTCGGGGATTAATTTTAAGTATTTAAGATTAACCTGCGCCAAGGATGCAAAGGGCTTGGTTCTTTTGTGAGCTCCTTCAGCGAACAAAAAACCGTAGCGCAGCGTAGCCCGCAGCAGCCTGCCCGGCGCCCAAAAAAGACTGCTACACACATACTTTTACGTCTACTGCTGCACAATTAGAAGCTTCCGTTGATGAATAAATAGCTTAAATCACCTTTTATGGATTAGAGTAGGGTTTATTGTTTGTTAAGTTAACCATGTTGTTCCGTGGTAGTTTTGATATAAAAGGAGGATCTGATTCCTGACGTTACTATTTAACATAATGTTAATTATAAATAATTTATAAAATCCATAACTTTGACTTCCAATTACTTATAAATAAGGCCTGTTTGTCGAAAACGGTATTTACGATAGTAATTTCGCACTCCTAATTACTAATCCCGTAAGATTATGAACCCTGCTCTGAGTAGCTTGTTTCATCCTGTCTTATACTAAAACTATAACAGATGAAGTTATCCATGTTTAAATTTAATCTGCCAAAAGAATTATTGGCAGAACATCCTTCAAAAAATCGTGATGAAAGTAGATTAATGGTTGTTGACCGTGCTACCGGAAAGATCAGCCACAAAAAATTTAAAGACGTTATTAATTACTTTGACGAAGGTGATGTAATGGTGTTGAATGATACAAAGGTTTTTCCGGCGCGTATGTACGGTAATAAGGAAAAAACCGGCGCAAAAATCGAAGTCTTTTTGTTGCGTGAGCTTAACGCCGAAAGCCGTTTATGGGATGTGTTGGTTGACCCGGCGCGTAAAATCCGTATCGGCAATAAATTATATTTTGGTGAAAATGATAACGTGGTTGCGGAAGTTATTGATAACACCACGTCTCGCGGAAGAACCTTACGCTTTTTATTTGACGGCCCGTATGAGGAGTTCAGAAAAGCATTATACGATTTAGGTGAAACGCCTTTACCAAAATACATTAAGCGTGCGGTGGAAGAAAGCGATATTGACCGTTACCAAACGGTGTTTGCTCAAAATGAAGGCGCGGTGGCCGCCCCTACTGCGGGTTTACATTTTAGCCGCGAATTATTGAAACGTTTAGAAATTAAAGGTGTTGATTTTGCGCGATTAACCTTACATATTGGTTTAGGTACTTTTAGAATGGTAGAAGTAGAAGATTTAACCAAGCATAAAATGGACAGTGAAGAAGCTATTATTACGGAAGAAGCCTGTAAAATTATAAATTCGGGTAAAGACCGCAAGAAAAAAGTATGCGCCGTTGGTACAACGGTTATGCGTGCTTTAGAATCATCGGTATCTACTACCGGGCATGTAAACCCTTACTCGGGCTGGACCAATAAGTTTATTTTCCCTCCGTACGATTTTTCTGTTGCTAATTGTATGATCACTAACTTCCACATGCCGGAATCTACTTTATTAATGCAGATAGCAGCTTTTGGCGGTTACGATTTAATTATGAAAGCCTACAAGGAAGCTATTAAAGAAAAATATAAGTTTTACTCTTACGGCGATGCCATGTTGATTTTGTAGGTTTGTTTTTTAAGAATAAGAAAGCCGGTTGCTGTTTAGTGACCGGCTTTTTGTTGTTATTAAAATGAACCGCATAGGAATATAGGTTTTAAAAATTAACCACATAGGTACATAGGTTTCATAGTTCCCGAAAAACAATTTTCTAAACCTAGCCGGACATTCCGTGTACCGAAAAACAATTCCGAACACCTACCCGGACATTCCGTATACCGAAAAACAATTTGGTAAACCTACCCGGACATTCCGTGTACCGAAAAACAATTCCGAACACCTACCCGGACATTCCGTATACCGAAAAACAATTTGGTAAACCTACCCGGACATTCCGT
>JBBRHI010000456.1:0-3274 GCA_038222995.1 Bacteroidia bacterium
ATTGTATTAGTATCAGCGGGAGTATCTCCAAAATAAGTAACCGTATTACTATCCCCTTTTTCTGACAAATAAATTATGTTACCCGACCCAGCATTATTTACAATATAGATGTCTGACAAACTAGGCTCATTTCTAAACTGTGTTCCGTAAACCTTATTTAAAATAGCCTCCAAAATAATTGTTTGGCTATTGTATTTAATCATTTCAATTAAATTAGGACTGAATACTCCAAAAAACGAATTGTGTAATTGTTGTAAGGGAGTAACTAATACCTTTAACCAAGCAAGTGTAATAGGTTGCCTTCTTTTTGGAGGGCAAAGCCTTTCAGATTGTAAATAATAATCAACGTCGTAGATAGCCATTACACAGCAACAAAGTTAAGTGTATCTATTAATGTTTGACCTATCGTATCTTCTTGAATTACATAACCTGCCACGGTTTCGTATAGCCTTTGTTGCTCTAAACTTCCTACCATTAGAACGGTAGATTGAGATGAACCATAAGCCACGGCATTTTCTCGGGCGACTACATTAACCAAAACAATATCTTGAACACCTGCCACCGCTTCTATTGCTGAAATTAATTTTGTCAATGTTAGCACTCCATCAAATGGGATGTTTAAGAGGTAATTATTTATAGCTGCAATGATATTTATTTGTACTACACTTTGCACGTATTGACCATCAAAATAAATTGTTGCGCCAATCTTAATTCTGTCAGCCTGTAAACTGATAACGTCAATCGATGTACCCGCAAATTTTATCTTATTTATGTAACTGATTAATGCGTTTAATTCTGGAGTTAACAAAGCCACTAAGTTTGGAGAAATCCCTTTTGCTACTTTAATAATTACCCGTCGCCCGCTACTTTGCTTTACGGAACATCTTGTTATTATTTGATAATCTGATCTGATTGAAGGATATTGAGGGTAGAAATTAACGAGTGTAACTATTTGTGGGTCTGTTGCGGAATATTGAAACTTTAGCGTTTGGCTTTGAATCCAAATTGGCGTTCCTGGTACTGCACTTAATGCTAAATTTTGAAGGTCTGTTTTGAATAAATCTTGTAATTGCTCAAAAATATTAATACAAACGGCAACGATCCATAAAAATAAATTCCATTTTGCAACTTGCGATGTGCTGTTTAAGGCACTCAAAACAGGATCGGCTGCCACCGCATCTAACATTACTTGTTTTATTTCCGCTATACTACGAGCCATTTATTTATTTTTCCGCTAATTTGGGAAAAATAAAAGGCTGTAATTATTGTTTGGACTTAATTAAAAGGTGTGTAAAAGAAAAAAGCCCCGATTAGGGGGCTTACCTTGACAAAACCTAACCCAACACAACTTAACGCAACAAAACTCAACAGAACCAAACTTAATCAACTATCTTTAAGCCTCAACCAATTTTGATTTTAAACTTTCAAATTCAGGTGTCAGCGTTTCAAATTTTTTGTAAATTTTTAATTTCTCTTGAATGTGAGATAACCTACTAACACAATCATTTATTACAAAATCCATTTCAGATTTAACATTGATAACTCTATCTATTGCTTTATATTGCCTATCATTTCCCTCATCACTTGTTACAACAACAGAAACAAACGCTTGCGTAAATGTATCTAAACTTTCAAGCCTAACGTTGATGGAGTTTATAAAATTCCTACACTCATGAAGTCTCCATTTACCCGCTGCTTCTTGGTCATCCCACGTGATTACCTCTTTTAAAGGTGTGATATTATTTCTTGCATAATCAATAACATTATAGGGCGTTATTGACCCATATAAGTCAGCAACTTTTTCAAGTTCTTGCCCTGCCTCTTGCGCTAAAATTGAGTAGGTTCTACTTCCGTAAGAATAAACTTTGTTTGACATAATATAATGGATTAATTTATTTAAAGGTAAAAGAAAGGGATTTCTCCCTTTCACCTCAACAAAACAAAACTGAACTCAACAAAACGCAACTCAACTTAACTTAACTTAACTCAACTATCTTTTAACTAATTACAAAGCTACCATAAACACCGCATTTATTCAACCTCCAATCACCAATCCCAACATTTTTACCAGCAGCATTGACAATTTCAACCACTTCTTCAATACTCATAGTGCCACGTATAACTCTAATCTCAAAGCTTGCAGCCCAATTGTCAAATCGCATCCTATACCTTAAATCAATAACTTTTGTAGCCCCTCCAAGTTTAACGTAATCTCGTTGAATAACAGGAATGTCAGATTTTATTTCAACAAAATCAATTGAATGGCTACCCGTAAATTGCATATTCCTCTTAATGAACTCGCCCGATATTTTCTTAGTTGCCTTCATGTCTTTAGCAACCTCAATACAAGCCCTTTTAAATGCCATAATGGGAAACAAGTAAACATTCCCATCCTTATGACCAATAACACTTTCTTGCTCTTCGGTAGCATGATAGGCGCTTTCCCAAGCCTCCCTTTGCGGGTCTTTTAACTCCCTTTTTTTTGTTGTGTTTAAGCCCATTTGCTTTTTCTCCATTTCATCAAGTGTTCTTTTTGAAACTTTGTGCATCAACAAGGGCGTAACTCCTTTTATGGGTATTTCAAATACCTCAAATTTGGATTGTTCTTTTGCCATGATGTTTGATTTTTGTTTTTAAGTACAAACAAATGTAAGTTATATGTATGTACAATACAAATAATACTGTAAATATTTTTTATATCTTTGTAATTACATTGTAAGTTTGTATTATGGAAAAAGAAAAGACATTTCAAATAAGATTAACAGCAGAACTATTTAAAAAATCTGCTGAAAATGCAAAGAAAAAAGGCATTAGCCTTGCTGGGCTTATAAGGTTCTTATTGATTAAAGAAATTGACCGATCAGACAAAAAATAAACTTAAGAAAAAAAGCCAAGCTAAGTGCTTGGCTTTTTTAATATTTTTGCAGGCAGTTTATCACCTACTATTAACCCTCGAAAATTTTACGTAAAACATTGTGCCAAAGTTACTTAAGCCTACCGCAAAGACCCAGTCCTGATTTCTGTATTATTTATCTTAATAACCTCATCAAGTTGCAAGGTCACGGTTGCGGGCACTTTGCTTTTATCAACAAACGCTGTTGTATCTGCCCCTGTAGTGCTGTAATCTATTTCAAAAACAATGACATTATCGTGCGAAGTGTCCATCCTTTCGGCAACCCTATTCATTGAATTAAAAAATGAAGGTCTGAAATAATTTAAGGCAATGTTTAGTTTTTCGGCTAATATAAGATGCTGTAAATCGTCATCACCATTA
>JBBRHI010000457.1:0-3264 GCA_038222995.1 Bacteroidia bacterium
GATATTGCAGCAAAAATGCATGGTGATACTATTGAAAATGCAGTAAAAGTAAATGTTGCTATGCAAGTTAAGCAGTTGCAAAGTCTTGAGCCTGTTTTAACAAAAGCCATTAAAAATGGAAATTTAAAAATTGTAGGGGCAGTTTATAATTTATCATCGGGGATAGTTGAGTTTTTACCGGAAGACTACCTTGAATTAATTAAAAAGTAATGTTTAAGGGCAGACGGGTAGTTATTGCTACAAAGCACCATAAAGAAAAGGTAATCGCTCCTTTATTTGAAAAAGCATTTGGATTACATTGCTTTACGCCCGAAAATTTTGATACGGATTTGTTAGGAACATTTACCGGAGAAGTTGAACGCAAGGATGATCCAATGATAACATTAAGGAATAAATGCCTGCAAGCGATGGAACTTACTAATTGTGATTTAGGTATTGCCAGTGAAGGGTCATTTGGCCCGCATCCTACCATGCCTTATGTGCATGCGGACGATGAGTTTTTGATTTTTATTGATCAAAAAAAAGATCTGGAAATAATTGAAAGAGAATTAAGTATCAAAACAAACTTTAACGGTACTCAAGTAAAAACAAAGGAGGAACTGATTAGATTTGCAAATCATGTCAAATTCCCGGCTCACGGTTTAATAATACAAAAATCAGCGGATGATTCGTCTGAAATTATAAAAGGGATAACCAATTGGGATTTACTTAACGAATCGTTTCAACTGTTTTTGAAAAAATACGGGGAAGCTTACGTTATAACTGATATGAGAGCCCTTTATAATCCAACAAGAATGGAGGTTATAAAAAAGGCAGCCGAAAAATTGGTGAACAAAATAAATTCATGCTGTCCTTATTGTCAAACTCCCGGTTTCGGAATTACAGATGCTAAACGCGGACTACCTTGTGAATTATGCAGGCTTCCCACGAGATCTGTATTGAGCTACATCTATGTGTGTAAAAAATGCAGCTTTAGAAAAGAAGAAACGTATCCTAATCAAAAAAAATATGAAGAACCAACGTATTGTGATTTTTGTAATCCGTAATGAAATATGAGTAAAACGCTATTAAAAACTATTGCACCAAGTAAGATAGTAATGAACACCATAAACCTTAAATACAAACAGCAATTATGAACTTAGATTTACTTATTTCAAACATTACAAACCCGGCATTTCTGTTTTTTATATTAGGCGTAGTAGCGGTTAAACTTAAAAGCGATTTAGAAATACCACCAAACTCCTCCAAATTTATTTCCCTCTATTTGTTATTTTCGATTGGATTTAAAGGCGGCCAGGAACTATCTCACGAAACATTCAGTATTGAAATTTTATGGTCGATGCTTTTCGGCATTGGAATTTCATTGCTCATTCCGTGTTATACATTTTTTATTTTAAAACGTAAAATGAATATATACGATGCAGGTGCTATTGCCGCTGCCTACGGATCGGTTAGTGCAGTTACGTTTGTTACGGCAGTATCATACTTAGATATACAAAAACTACAATTGCATGGCCACATGGTGGCTATTATGGCCTTAATGGAATCGCCGGCAATAATTGCCGGTTTAATATTAATGTCTATTTATAATAAAGAAGAACGTAGTGGCACAAATAAATTATCAGTTATAAAGCATTCTTTTACAAACGGAAGTGTGCTGCTAATATTGGGCAGCTTAATCATTGGGTTGTTAGCAAACGCTAAGCAAGCCGAGGGCATTAAACCGTTTACAAACGATATTTTTAAAGGCTTTTTAGCCATCTTTTTATTAGATATGGGAATAACAAGCGGCCGTAAATTAAGCTCCTTTGTAAATAACGGTTGGTTCCCTTTACTATTTGCTGTTATAATACCTCTTTTTAACGGGTGTGTTATTGCTTTAGTAAGCTCTTTAGTAACACATGATATTGCTAACCGGTTTATTTTTGCTGTTTTAGCTGCGAGTGCTTCTTACATTGCCGTTCCGGCTGCCATGAAAATTGCTATCCCAAAAGCGAATCCGGGGCTTTATTTGCCTATGGCATTAGCAGTAACTTTTCCTTTAAATATAACGCTTGGTATGCCGCTGTATCTTTATCTGTGTCAAATGTGATGGTTTGATCTTTAAAAAACTATTCTTAAAAAGTTCATTTCGTAATCTTTAAATACATACATATATATTTTTTTTTTTCCGAGAATATTTTTCAAAATAAGCAGCATTGATCAAAACACGTTTTATAATTTAAACCACTTTATGTTCGGCTAACTTCCATATCCAAACGGCTATTTTATTATTTAAAAAAGGAACTTGGATAATGATTAAATTAAGCCCTGTTCTACTTAAGCGCCAATCTGCGCGAAGCGTGTGAATAGATGTGTCGAATATATAAACTTGTTTAAAGTGATGGTTGATGTTAATGCCCGCTAAACAACATGTTTCAATTGATTTTTGTAAGGCTTGCAGGGCGTTTTCCTCAGAAATATTTCCCAACCCGCTTAAATCAAATAAAGAATACACAAGCATGGAATCATAAAAAGCATCTTCAAACTCAGTACTGTAAATAAGTTTCGTTTTAATGGGGTAATTTGTAAAATCCTCTGCTTTCATTATACGGTTTAGTTTAATTATAGAAATACCGTATTTGAGTATTCTTTTTATCTATTTCAATAATTTTATAAAACTCTTTATAGTCCATTCATGTAATATTTTAGAATTACCCTTTAACTAAAGGGTTCGTATGAGGGGTATAAAAAAGATAATCCGTATATCCTTTTTCTCCGGGGGTATAGAATAAATCAGTTTTTAATTCTTCTGATAATTCCCAATTGTTTTTAAATCTCTCAACCAAATCAGGGTTATTAATGAAGGGGCGGCCAAAAGCTATTAAATTGGCATGGCACCCTTCCAGGTCTAATTCGGCCCTTTCTTTATGATAGCCACCGGAAAGTATGATTGAGTTTTTAAAGTTGTGCCTGATTATTTTTTTTATTTCAAAGGGTACAAACGGTGCACCCATTGATGAATGATCTACTAAATGAATATAAGCAATACCTATTTTGTTAAGCTCAAGGGAAAGATAATTATAGGTTTCTTCTATTTCAGGATAATGCGGCATATCATTAGCCACGCCGTAAGGGGATAATCTAATGCCTGTAGATTCCTTTCCAATAGCATAAGCTATTTCTTTTGCAACTTCAATGATAAAGCGACAACGGTTCTTAATACTGCCTCCGTAATCATCTGTACGTGTATTACTTAGCGGAGATAGAAATTGCTCCGGTAAA
>JBBRHI010000458.1:0-3263 GCA_038222995.1 Bacteroidia bacterium
TCTTTAACTGAACTTGAAGATCTTGTATCAACTAAAGGCCTTCAGTTTGGAATGAATGTTATAAAATATAAATTAGATAAAGACTAAAAATAATTGTTGAATTAGAGAATTAATGGGTTAAAGAATAACTCAACCATTCACTAACTCACTAAATCAAAACCATCATGAGACACGGAGACAAAATAAATAATTTAGGTAGAACACACTCTCACCGTAAAGCATTAATGAGCAACATGGCTTGTTCTTTAATAGAGCACAAACGTATTTTTACTACTTTGGCTAAAGCTAAGGCATTAAGAACTTACGTTGAGCCGTTAATTACAAGAAGTAAAGATGATTCAACACACAGTCGCAGAACCGCATTTTCTTATTTAAAAAGCAAAGAAATAGTTGCCATGTTATTTAAAGATGTAGCAGTTAAAGTAGCAGAAAGAAACGGTGGTTACACGCGTATCATTAAAACAGGGAACCGTTTAGGTGATGCTGCTGAGATGGCGTTGATTGAATTAGTGGATTTCAACGATATTTACTCTAACGGTAAAGGTGCTACTACTGAAAAAGCTAAAACAACCCGTCGCAGCCGTGCTAAAAAAACAACTGATAAAGCTGAAGGTACTGAAACCAAAACTGAAGAAGGAGAATAATTTTTTATTCAATTATTTAAAAATCCCCGGTGTACACATCGGGGATTTTTTTTTATTAAACTTTATTTTTACGGTTGTGCACAATAAGGTAAAATTGTATATTTGATTATAAAACTTTTAATTTGAAACGCTACTTACTTCCTACTCTGCTGTTATTAATTTTTGTGCTTACAGGCTGCCAAAAAGTGCCTATGGCATCGTTTACAACAGATAAAGAAGAATATGTTTCAGGAGACGTCATCAATGTTACAAATGTATCTAAAGACGCTTATTCTCAAAAATGGATTGTTTATACCGGATCATCTATCGCTGCTAATTATTCAACAGAAAATCCGACTATTATAATTAGTGATCCCGGTTCTTATCTTATAACTTTAACTTGCTATTCAAAAAATGGTAAGGTTACCAGTAGATATTCTAAATCAATTTCTATAACAAAAGCTGTTTCATATGCATTCTATACATACAATACTATTTCAACTTTACTTCCAGTCAAACTTTATATAGATAATGTTTACGTAGGATCATTAAATCAAAACTCCGTAAACCCTTATTGTGGGGCATTTGATTGTTTAACAGTAAATATAGAACCTGGAATACATGAATTTAAAACAACTTTTGCATCAGTAGGAGGAACCCATTCGCATAACGAAACAGTGCTAGAAAGCAATTCCTGTGTACCCTATCAACTTTATTAAATTAAATGTCAATTTTTTAGCAGTGCTAACAGGAGTATTAGTAAATAAGGTTTTTATTAAACTTTATTTTTACGGTTGTGCACAATAAGGTAAAATTGTATATTTGATTATAAAACTTTTAATTTGAAACGCTACTTACTTCCTACTCTGCTGTTATTAATTTTTGTGCTTACAGGCTGTCAAAAAGTGCCTATGGCATCTTTTACAACCGATAAATCAGATTATGTTACAGGGCAATTTGTTAAAATCACTAATACGTCTAAAAACGCTTATTCGTATGAATGGGCGGTAACTTCAGGCGCTAAGCAAACTACCGCCTATGGCGACAACCCTGAAATACTACTTAATGAAACGGGAACTCATCTTATTACATTAACCTGCTTTTCAAAAAACGGTAAGGTTACAGACAGATGTTCTCAATCCGTAAATGTAGGAGCAAGCACAGGTGATGTTATTTTTTATACGGATGTGATGACTAATTCTTCCGCTATTTATATTTATTTAAACGGAATTTACCTTGGGGCAATAACACAAAACACTTATACGGTGCCTAATTGCGGTACTAACGGTTGCCTCACTACTAGTCTGCAACAAGGAAACTATCAGTTTAATGCAGATCTTGAACCTTACGGATTACATAAAAATATTAATATAACGGTTAGCCCAAATACCTGCAACAAAGTATATATTAGCTTTTAGTATATAGAGCATAATTTTTAAGACATAAAATCAATTAAAATATATAACTATGCACATCAATTTTTTAGCCCTATTAATAGCAGCCTTAGTACCAATGGTAATGGGTTTTATTTGGTATAATCCTAAAGTGTTGGGTAAAGCCTGGCAGCAAGCAGCAGGTGTTACCGACGAAAAAATGAAAGGCGCTAATATGGCGGTTATTTTCGGCGTAAGTTTCCTGCTGAGTTTTTTATTAGCTTTTTCCATTCAGTTTATGGTGATCCACCAATTTCATTTCAGTTCTATGCTCCATAAACAACCTATTAATGATCCCAATACGGAAATAGGGGCAATGTATAAAACAATCATGGCGCAATTCGGTAGTAGCTACCGTACATTCAAGCACGGCGCTTTCCATGGCACTATAAGCGGTTTTTTTGTAGCAACTCCTATACTAACGATTAACGCTTTATTTGAGCGTAAAAGCTTTAAATATATCGCTATTAATTGCGGTTATTGGATCATTTGCATGGGAATTATGGGCGGTATTGTGTCTGCATGGATGTAAAAAATTAGATTCAAAATTTCAAATCCCTGCCACTGCCCTTCTTTTCTTTACATTAGCTTACATTTTATAATGCAAAAAATGCAATCATCGTTTTGTATAATCTGTTGCCTGCTACATATTGATAAATTTAATTTATTAATAAAAAAGGAAATTGGTTATATTTATAATAATTAAAGATCAATAGAAAATAAAAGAATATGGAACACGCTTCAGGTAAAATAGAAGAATTAACAGACAATGTAAAAGACTACATTAATACTCGAATAGAACTTGTTAAGCTCAAGGTTTCCGCTAAAGTAGCGGTCATCCTTTCAAATACTTTGTCAAGTATTATCCTGATCCTATTTTTATTTATGTTTCTTATATTCATCAGTATTACCGGCGGTTTTTATTTCTCTAAATTAACAGGCGGATATGTATCAGGGTTTCTGATCCTATCAGGTATATACCTTGTATTATTCCTGTTATTTTATGCATTCAGAAAACAAATTATTATTGAACCGATGAAGGATAAAATTATCAAACAAATTTTTGACGAGAATTAATTTAGTTAAAAACTGCTATTTATAAAAGATAAAGAAATTAATACGACTATACATGAGTTCAACACTATCACTTCCGAAAATAAATTCCTACGCTCAGTTAAAAGAAACTATTATTACTTTAGAAGCTGCC
>JBBRHI010000459.1:0-3262 GCA_038222995.1 Bacteroidia bacterium
ATATAATATGAGTGGTAATGTAAGTGAGTGGGTGGGTGATGTGTATCGCCCTTTAACACCAATTGATGAAGATGATGTAAACCCATATCGTGGTAATAAATTCAGTAAATTCTATAAAGATGCTCAGGGAGAATATGAGAGAGACACTTTAGGTCGTTTGAAAAAAGTAGTGGTTACAGATTCTGAATCGGTTAGTCGTCGCAATTATCAAAAAGGAGATGTTATTAACTATCTCGATGGAGACTCAATTTCCAACGTTACCTACGGGTATGGAATATCTTCATTGATAACTGATAAATCACGTGTTATTAAAGGTGGCAGTTGGAATGATATGCCTTATTGGTTATCACCGGGAGCAAGGCGTTATATGGAACAAGACCAGGCGAGCAGCACTGTAGGATTTCGTTGTGCTATGACAAGGCTTGGAAGCCCTGAAGGTAATGGATTTAAAGAAGGTAATATTTTTGGAAAACGAAAACAGAATAAAAAGAAAAAAGCATAGTAAAAAAAAATTAATAATTGAAACCTCTTATTGTTATGATAAGAGGTTTTTTATTTTAGCAGCAGGAAAGTACAATTTAAATTTGCAAAATGCAGCTTGGAGAAATTTATAAAATATATCAAAAGTATCCTTGTATTCAAACAGATACCAGGAAATTAAAAAAAGACGATTTATACTTCGCCCTGACGGGACCTAATTTTAACGGAAATCTTTTTGCAGAACAAGCCCTACAAAAAGGCGCTGCTTATGTTTTTTTAGATGAAAAAATTTCGTTTAACCATAACCGTGTTGTTTATACAACTAATACACTTGAAACTTTACAACGGTTGGCGCAGTTTCACAGGCAACAATTTAGTATCCCATTTATAACTATTACGGGGAGTAACGGTAAAACCACCACCAAGGAGCTTTTGCATGAGGTGTTGTCGACAACATTTAAAACTTATACCACAGAAGGCAACCTCAATAACCATATTGGCATTCCTCTTACAATTTTAAAAGTTAAGCCTGATGCAGAAATGGCTGTTATTGAAATGGGCGCTAATCATTTGAAAGAAATAGAAAGCTACTGCCAATATGCAATGCCTACACATGGCTTAATAACCAATATAGGTAAGGCACATCTTGAAGGATTTGGAAGTGAAGAAAATGTAAAAAAAGGGAAAGGAGAACTCTTTGTTTACATTCAAAAAAATAATGGAACTGCATTTATAAATTCTGATGATAACGCTGTTGTTGAATTAAGTAAAGATGTAAATAAAAAAATATTTTATGGCGCTTCAGGAAAAGATCTTCATGGTAAAATAATTAAAAACAATCCTTTTCCTGAAATCGAAATTACAGGCTCTTATTCATTTGATATAAAAACAAAGCTGGCAGGAGCGTATAATTTTCCAAATGTATTAGCTGCTGTTTGTATTGGAAGATATTTTAATGTTGATGATAAAAAAATTAAAACAGCTATAGAAAACTATACTCCATCTAATAGTCGTTCTCAACTTATACAAAAAGAAAGCAATACAATAATATTAGATGCTTATAATGCCAACCCGGGAAGTATGAAAGCAGCTATAGAAAACTTTGCATCACTTACTGGAAATAAAAAAATTTTATTGCTTGGTTCAATGATGGAACTTGGCTCGGAAAGTAAAAAGGAACATTTGGATTTAATATCACTCATTGATAAATATAAATGGAAGGCTGTAGTACTTGTTGGCAAAAACTTTAATGAATTTAATCATAAGTATATTAAATATGAAACCGTTTTGCAAGTAAAAGCGTGGCTTAACAATCAGCATTTTGAAAATGCGCAAATACTTATAAAAGGTTCCAGAAGCATGCAAATGGAAAAAGTTTTAGAATGATAGCGTACATTTGCAATCCTTTTTTTGGAGACTTGTCCGAGTGGTTGAAGAAGTTCCGAATATCGGAAGAAAATGTGTAGACAGCAAAGTCCTAAGATAAATAAATAATTAAACTGGAGAGTTGTCCGAGTGGTTGAAGGAGCACGCCTGGAAAGTGTGTATATCTGCAAAGGTATCGAGGGTTCGAATCCCTCACTCTCCGCACGGATTTGTTTTTTGTTTATATTCTACAAAGTTTAAAAGATGGGTCCTTTTACATAGGTCAAGTGCTGACTTAGATAAAAGAAGGTCTAAGTATTTTGATGGGATGAGTAAATATTCTTCATCTAAGAGACCGCTTCGTTTACGCTATTTTGAACTCTTCCCTACAAGAAGTGATGCGATTAAAAGAGAAAAAGAAATAAAGCGTAGAAAAAGCAGGATTTACATAGAATTATTGATAAAAAATTGGTTAAAAGAAAGTCGTGTCCTGTTTTCCTCGGGTTTTTCAATTAAATAAAAATGCTTTGAAACCCTTACCAGATAAGGGATGTGTTTTTATTTTAGGTGACCCATCCTAAATTTGAGCTATGTTCGTCAGGAAAAAGACTAATAAGAGTGGTGTCATCAGTGTACAGGTCATTGAAAAACGAGCTGGAAAATCCGTTCTTATTAAAACAATTGGCATTCCCGGGATGCAAAAGAAATTGAAGACTTATTACAAGAAGGCAAGCGATTCATCACTAAAATAAAAGGACAGGCAAGTTTTAATTTCGATGAAAACCGGGAGAAGGAGTTGGTAGATTTATTCTTCAATGGAATCAGGTAATTAAGTTTAGCAGGGCCAGAACTGTTGCTTGGAAAATTGTTTGATGAAATAGGTTTTGGTATTATCAAGGACGAACTATTGCGGCATTTGGTTTTATGCAGATTGTGCTATCCTGTAAGTAAATTAAAAACGACGGATTATCTCTTCAAGCACAAGGGTATAATTATAGATGTAGAAAGGGTATATCGCTACCTGGATAAGCTCAATACAAAACAAAAACAATTAGTTCAACAAATCAGTTACCGCCATACACTTGCCATTTTAGATAATAAAATAAGCCTTGTTTTTTATGATGTAACTACGCTGTATTTTGAAGCGGAGAAAGAAGATGATTTTAGAAAAACAGGATTTAGTAAAGATGGCAAACACCAGCAGCCACAAATTGTTTTAGGGCTGCTGGTATGTACAGGCGGTTATCCACTGGCCTATGAAATATTTGAAGGCAATAAATTTGAGGGACATACCATGTTACCGGTTGTTGAAGCGTTTAAACAAAAATATAACCTAAACCAATTAGTGGTAGTAGCAGATGCGGGGCTGATGTCTAATGATAATCTCACAGAATTGCAAACCAAAAACTACCAATAT
>JBBRHI010000460.1:0-3230 GCA_038222995.1 Bacteroidia bacterium
GGATCCGTAATGTAAAATAATCATCTCTCAGCGCATAGAATGTCCTCATTAAATCACTTATAGCCTGAGCAGCATTTGTATTGTGATGATAACCGTCTACTTCGATGAATAACTTTGCGTCAGGAATGCAAATGTCAACAGTTTTATGTTTATCAGAATAAGCAAGCAATCCATTAATATTCCTGGCTTTAAGTGTAAAAAAAAGCCTATTGACCAACGGTTCGGACTTGCGCAACTGTGTGCAGTATTCATCGTAGCACGCAACACATAATGTAACTCCAATCTTTCTATCCAGCGAAGGTGAGCTCAGCACTTTTTTGGAGCAATGAATGCATGTCTGTGGCGCTTTCATGAGATTTTGGGCGTTTGGTAATGGTTACAACGTTAACCAGCTCATTTTATTATCGATAACACTTCCGTTGTAACATTTGTTGACAAAACTGTTCTTAGGCCCGAGCATGACTTTGTAATAATTTCTCGTTCGAAAGTCTATTTTACTTGAAGAGAATTAAGACCTTTTATAACTTCTCTTCCAAACACTTGCGTGTTCTTAGCTGTACCGCTGCTGTGCTTGATAGGGATATTCAGGAAACGTAGATCATTTATTTTTTTAAGTAAAGGCAAAACTTCAATTTCCAGCACGTTGTCGTCTTCGTCAAAAACGCGGATCATATTGTTTTCATACCTGCGAAGAACATAAATTTTGCCATCCATGTTTATCGTACCTTTCTCCACTTCATCAGAACCGTTAAAATTAATATTCTTTTCTCCTGTAGCGGTATTAGAAAACTCAGTAACAATATAATCAATGAATGATTTTATAACTACTGGAAATTTTTAGCTCTATTTAAATCGCTTACTCAATCTTCGCTCCGTCTTTTTATATGTGGGCCAATCAATTTCTGAATCAAATCCGTTCCAATAGATCCTGATCCTTGTAGAGATTGATGTGTTATAAATTAATAATGTAAGATCATCATAAGTAAAGTAAAAGTTGTGATTGTCATTATCCTTGTCAAGGAAAGTGGAATTGTCTTTTGTATTCTTGTTTATTAAATCAATTAATTCTAGCGCTTTATCAATAGGAAGATCTTTGAAGTCGTAAGATTATATTGAAGGCCGGCGTCTGTAACCCGGCTTCCCCAAAAACCTAAGATTAATCCCTCTCTTTTCTTTTCAAGCGATCGATACACCAGTGTAGTTAATTCCCCGGAATTTGCCGCAGCCAGAGGATCTATCTCAAATTGGACAGGTGTTAATGATTTTCCTAAAACTACTTCAACAAGAAATGTTTTTGCTTTATAGAGGCTTACTTCTTTGCTATACTCTTTCGCAGCAAAATACCCATTCTTATAAATAGAAAATTGGCAGAACACAACGTTACTTGCCAATAATAACAGAGAAATAAAATAGATTCTTTTCATAGTTTTTGTTTGGGATAGGTCATTTCTTAAACAACTTAAAAATAACCTGTATTGATAAAATTCAATATTCCTGGTAACTGCCAATGCCCTTTAATTCGCTTATCGTGTTCAAAAGCAATAATGACACCTTTGACTATCTGCTCATCTCCGGCTAATTTGTTTGCACGTGCCGTACGAATAGGCTGAAGTATTTTACCCAATATTTATTTCTGATACCTCTTAATTAAAAGACAACTAAAATTTATTTTTAACCGATGATACTTTGTAAATATTTTCTCAGATTTTTTTCGACTATTACCTTTCCCGCAATTGTGTTATCGTAAAATAAAGTTCGAAAACCAGATAGATCAAATGGCAACTTTTCCCTTCTTTTATCACAAAGAAGAATTGTTGGCTTTTCAACTGCATGCGAATATCCTATTTCGTAGAATACATTTGGATTATCCGGTGTTATTTCTGCTATAATTACAGCTGCTTGCTTTATGGAATCTACAATGTCTTTTAATATTGGAGTTCCTGAATAAAATTCATCTGCCCTAACACATTCTAACTCTAATTCAGTAGCTATAGGCTGAATCACATCAGTATAAAGCTCATTGTAATCTTTTGAAAACTGCATGATTACAAAAAGCTTTGGCTTTTTTGTAATAGTTTGAACACCATAGATTTCAAAATCCTTATCAGAGCACATTCTAAATTCAATTGGGCTTAGCCTAATAGAAAAGTTTGCCTGGCATAATATTACTTCATTAACAAATAAGGTAATTGAAGATCCTTCAACTTTGATCTTAATATTTACTTCTTTATTTTCACTATAGTTAGCAAGCGCCCCTGCAATTGTACTGGCTTTCCAATTACCTGTTAGATCTTCATTTGCAATCATAAATTTATGTTCTGTAAGAGTTGGGCCACAAAGCACAGAATTGCCATCTTGAGCCTTCAACACTAAAAGCACGCCCGTGTTTTTGGACTCAAATTTTAGTTTAAATGATAATTCGCCGCTACCAAATTTTTCGTTACTGCGTACCAATAATTGGTTGTAACGCTTTAAATCTAGAATGTTTTTTTGCAACAGCTCGTCATTTTCAGCGCTTTGAGATACCAAATTTGCTTTGTATTTAATCTTTTCCTCGGATATTTCGCCATTGCCCTTTATAATTGCATAATTCTTAGTTATCATAAAATAATTGTTACTGTTTAATTCTTTTATTTCTTTTCAATCAGTGATGCAATTATCGCCCTGAAACTTTCCAACCCTGCTTCTAAATTTTCTACAATCTCCAACGCTAATACATCCGGGTCAGGGAGGTTATCCAAATCTGCCAGCGACTTATCTTTTAGCCAGGTAATGTCCAGCGATGTTTTATCACGCGCAATAATTTCTTCGTAGGTGAATTTTCTAAAGCGGCCGTCGGGATTTGCTTCGCTAAATGTTTCTTTTCTTTTGTGCCTGTTCTTGGGATTATAACAGCTAATAAAATCTTTTAAGTCTTCCAGTTTTAGCGGGTTTTTCTTAAGGGTGTGGTGAATGTTTGTTCTGTAATCATATACCCACACTTCTTTTGTCCAGGCGGTCTTATTGGCGGGTTTGCCATCAAAGAACAGCACATTGGCTTTTACTCCATTGGCATAGAAAATACCGGTGGGCAAGCGGAGAATAGTATGCAGGTCAGTGGTTTCCAGTAATCTTTTACGAACCGTTTCACCAGCACCGCCTTCAAACAACACATTATCTGGTAATACCACGGCGGCCAGGCCGGTGGTCTTTAGCATGGATTTAATATGCTGTACAAAGTTGAGCTGCTT
>JBBRHI010000461.1:0-3220 GCA_038222995.1 Bacteroidia bacterium
CTTTAAAGTACATTGTATTATTGATGAAGTGGGGCAGATCTCTGCTCACTACTTAAGGGAATTATTACGTTTTGCGAAAAATAGGAATATTATGATGATCAACGGTTTGCCAAACAAGTCAGGCTTAGAAGCGCATTATAAATTTACGTATCAGTTCCGCAGAGAAGAAAATAATAACGTAAGGATCTTCCCAAGTATTGTTACGGAGGTTGAGGCTTAGTACTTATCTTATGAAATTAATGATACCTGCCGGATTAAAAATACACGGCAGGTGTTTTTATTTTAATCTACTGAGAAGCATAGTGATTTCTATTGGTTTAATTTCTTGTACTCAACCCTCAAGTACAGATAAAAAAAACTTAAAAGAATTTAACCTTATTGAAAAAATTAAAATATTGGATCAGGGTCTCCCCGCAATTCAGCCGGGCGATTGGCTTTACGAACATAAAGAGACAGGCCAAACATTTGAAAATTATTTGCTTATTTGCCCTGTTACACCAAACAAAATTAGAAAAAATATTTATTTACAGCCGATCGGGACTTTCAACGCAGAGCAAGATAGTATGATCAGGTATACTTCAAACTATTTAGAATTATTTTTTAATTTAAAAACAATTATTCTTGATAAGGTCTCCGACACTTTAATTACAAAAAATAACAGGAGAATACGAGAAGATGGCAGCGAACAATTTCTAACCACTTTTATTCTTGATAGCTTATTGCCTGCCAAAATCCCTAATGACGGAATAGTCATAATGGCTATAACGGCTAATGATTTATATCCTAAAGAATCGTGGAATTATGTTTTTGGCCAGGCATATACAAAGAAACGAATGGGCGTTTCTTCAATGTTTAGATATTATGAGTCGGGAAAAGAATATCAAGTGTGTTTAAAGCGACTCATTAAAACATCCTCACACGAAATCGGTCATATGTTTTCAATGTTACATTGTACAAACGCTGTATGTGCTATGAACGGGACTAACAATCTTGCCGAAACAGATTCTAAACCAAACAGATTATGTTCCGTTTGTCTTAAAAAATTATATTGGAATTTAGAGTTTAATAATATTGATAGGTTAACAAAATTAAAATCATTTTTTTTGAAGCATAATTTGAACGATGATTATAACTTAGTATCCCGGGATCTAAAATACATGATACATTAAGAACCAATTTAATGATAAAGCTTTGCATTATACTTTTTGTTTTATTCTTGTTTGCATGTGACAGAGCTGATACAAAAATTATCCAAAAACCAATCACTATCGATATCCAACCTTTTAGTGACATAACTCCTGAACAGGTTAATTTTATTTATAAGGAACTGCACAAAATTTACCCGGCTATAGAGATTAAAAAAGCAATCGATCTACCGGCTTTTGCTTATTATAAACCACGTAACCGTTACCGTGCAGATAGTTTGGTAGGGTATTTGAACAGGCGCAGTACGGAAGGTCACATTATAATGGCATTAACTAATAATGATATCAGTTGGACAAAAGGTTCTATAAAAGATTACGGTATTATGGGTCTCGGTTTATGCCCCGGAAAAGCATGTGTAGCCTCAAGTTTCCGCTTATCAAAAACAAATATATTGCCGCAGCTGCTTAAAATTGCGTTACATGAGTTGGGTCATACGCAAGGTCTGCCGCATTGCCCGGTTAAAACCTGTTTTATGCGCGATGCGGAAGGTAAAAATCATACAGATGAAATGGTTCATTTTTGTGTTTCATGTAAAACCTATTTAATCAATAAAGGTTGGGCACTGTGATACAATCTTTTAAACTTATACTTTTTTTTATCATTTTTGCCGCTACATCATTTGGCCAAACCCATATAGATGATGATCTACTGAGCATTAACAAAAAAGATATAAAACATACCAGAAAAGATAAAAATGCAGAACAGCTTGTAAAAAAACTCATAAAAAGTAAAACGACAGACCAAGAAAAATTTGATGCCATATTTACTTGGGTAACTTTAAATATTAAATATGACTACCGCGAATTTTATGACCCCACGTCTTCTATTCCGAACAGTATTACCAGAATTTTAAAAACAAAACGCACTATATGCTTAGGGTATTCTAATTTAATGGATACGCTTTGTATGTTAGCCGGAATTACTAATGTTACCGTTTACGGCTATGCCAAAGATGAATTTTTTGATGTGAATGATACCTTATACGGCCATAACCATGCCTGGAATGCGGTGAAGCTTGATAATTTATGGTATGTGTATGATGCCACCTGGAGTACCGGCGAAACAGGTTATAGACTCACACCATTTGGAAGATGGATTACCAGGTGGTTTGAGAAACATCCTGAAAAAGTGAAGAAGAAAAAGCTCAGGAATAAATTTAGAAAAAAAATAAAAAGTATATGCGGCACCGGTAAAACAGAACCTACCTTTTACTATAAACAACGGTATTTTAACCGAATTTTACGTAAGCGCATGGGCAAACTTCCCATAAAAACCCACCGTATATTTTTGAAAGGCATTAATAAAAATTATTACTTAAGTGAACCTCGCGTATTTGCTATCACTCACATTCCTGACAATCCTATATGGAACTTGGGAAGTAAAGATCAGTTACGGAAATTAGAAACAGACAGCGCGTTTTATTATTTCACAGACAGTGTATTAAAAACTCAAAACAGGCAAGGTACAGAATGCCCTGAATGCGATACGTACGTTACTTTATCTAAAAAAGAACAATTAAAAGATTTAAATATAAGAAGCCGGAATTTTAATAAGCATAACCAATTTATTACGTCGTATTGTGAAAAAGCCTTGGGTAAAATAAACTTAATACAGGCCGTTACCGAAAAGGATTCTTTAAGCAAAATACAGTTTGTTGATAGCGCAAGAAGCAGCTATAGCAACGCAAGAAGCAACTTACAGCAAAGTAAAAAAAATATTTCCATCTTTACTATATTACAAAAAAATAAAAATAAACGAAAGATGTCTCTATTACTTACAGAAAATAAAGGGCATTCGTTGTTTGTATCTCAAAAAGTAAAAATAACGCTTAAAAGCACACGAAATTATAATAGAATGTTATCACAAGGGGAAGCTTATGCCTTTATTTATTTAAAAAAAGCAAAACAGATCGCGCATTTTAAGATCGACCTCAAGATAGATAAGCTAAGCCCTTATGCTGAAAAAATTGTGAATGCTGTTAAAAATGATCTCGCTAAAAAAGAAAGCCGTTTGG
>JBBRHI010000462.1:0-3206 GCA_038222995.1 Bacteroidia bacterium
AAGGATATTTACAACTCTTGATGCGCGCATGCAGCAGTATGCCGAGGAAGCGGTACATGAGCACATGACAGAACTTCAAAGAGCGTTTACAAATGAATGTAAAACAAAAAAGAACGCACCTTTTGCATGGAATGTAAATAAGGAACAAATTGAAAAAATTATGATGAGCTCCATGCGAAGGAGCGACCGCTACAAATCCTTAAAAGATTCGGGGTTAACAAAGGAGCAGATTTTAGCGGAGTTTAAAAAACCGGTGAAGATGACCGTATACAGTATTCGGGGAGATATAGATACCATTATGTCGCCATGGGACAGCATTCGTTATTACAAAAGTTTTTTACATACCGGGTTTATTGCTATTGAGCCAAGCACGGGTTATGTAAAAGCATGGGTTGGCGGGATTAACCACAAGCATTTTAAATTTGATCACGTAAAGGTAGGCCGCAGGCAGGTAGGTTCTACTTTTAAACCTTTTGTTTATGCCATGGCCATACAGGAAGGATATTCACCCTGCTACCAAGTACCTAATGTAAGAACGTGCATCACTACCTCCGAAGGAACGGAATGGTGCCCTGATAATTCAGACGGCGATAAGGGTACCGGAAAAATGATCACTTTGCGTAAAGCGTTGGCAGGATCTATAAATTATGTGTCTGCTTTTTTAATGAAAAAATTTGGCCCGGAAGCGGTCATTAATTTAGCTAGAAGAATGGGTATTACTGCACCTATTGAAGCCGTGCCTTCTATTTGTTTGGGAACTCCCGATATTTCGGTATTTGAAATGGTGGCGGCCAATGCCACATTTGCCAATAAAGGAACTTACATTCAACCCACTTTTATTACGCGTATTGAAGATAAAAACGGGAAAGTATTGGAGGAGTTTTTCCCCACAACGGATGAAGTGATGAGCGAAGAAAAAGCCTACGTGATGATACAGCTGATGCGCGGTGTGGTAGACGGCGGTACTGGTTCGCGCCTGAGAAGCAGATTTAAATTAATGAATGAAATTGCGGGTAAAACCGGTACTACACAATATAACGCCGATGGTTGGTTTATAGGCTTAACACCCGAACTGGTGGCAGGTTGCTGGACAGGGGGGGAAGAGCGAAGTGTACATTTTAATTCGACCGTAGACGGGCAGGGAGCAAGTATGGCATTACCGATATGGGGCAAATTCTTTCAGAAGGTGTATGCCGATCCTCATCTAAAAGTTTCAAAGAGCGGGTTTCCGAGGCCGGCTAACATGGGTGATATAGAATTGGATTGTACTAAATACGACCTGGACAGCCGGGAGGATTCCAATGAAAAGGCATTGGAATTCGAAGATTATTGATAACGTATGAATTTAACTGTTTCTGTTTTTAAACATTATTTTTCCATAAAATCAATGCTTTTAATTATAAAAAAATAAAAAGAGATTTGCGGTTAACATTAAACTGATTTACAAATACTATGTTCGAAAAAGCACAAAAATATATCCCAAATAAAACGATTCTTTCGTGGCTCATCCTAATTGTAAGTGTGTTTGTTTCTTATTCAAAGTTACAAAATCAGATAGGATATTATATCAGCTCCGATACCTTAGGTGTATCAGGCCTTTTTTATGATATTTTTATTGAGCACGGCAACCTTAAAAATTGGTATTTGGCTTCTTCACCGAGTTTATTTCCTGACCTTATCGTTTATTTTTTTGTATTTATGATATTTAAAAGCAATGTGCTTTTAGCATTAATGATCTATGGCTTTATTCAGATCATCACTTTGGTAAGCCTGTTATCACATGTCTATAAAAAAATTGCCCCTGTTGATTATAGAAAATACGTATGGTTTATCCCAATATTTATTTCACTTTACTTTTTAGAGGGTTTTTGTTTCAGTCATGATCCTATGTTTGGTTTTTTTATTACCGCGCATTGCTACCATGTAGGACCGTTTATTACTACTCTTTTACTGTTGTCGGTGTATTTAAGTACATGGAATAAAGTATTAAAATATTTCCTTATTATTTTATTGTCAATACTTGGGATATTTAGCGATAAATTATTTGTAGTTATGTTTTTTGTTCCTTTTACATTCGCTCTCTTGTTCCGTATAAAAAAAGATAATTGGAAACAGGCAACTGGCCTTATTGTGTGTTTTATAATAAGTGTTGCAATAGGTATCAGTGCGTACGAATATATCAATCAAAATAAACTGCTTACTTTTTTACCTCCACATCGTATTTATGATATAGGAAATGCCGTACCGTCTTTGATGCTTTTTTTAAGGCAAATGATAACATACTTAAAAACATTCGGCTTTAGAAGCTTTCAAATTATGTTTACATTTTTATCGGTTATCGGGTGCACATTTTTTTATTTGAAGAATAAAAAAAAATCAGATACCACTTTTTTGTTTTTTCTTTTGTTTTACGTTTTCTTTTGTTTTTCCGTTTTTTTTGCACCTATTGTAAATGGTAATTATACAGGCATTGATACACTACGCTATAATATTGCCCCATTTTATTTAGCATCAATACCATTTACGTTGGCTTTTGCAAGTGTGTTAATAAGAAAATCCTATTTTCACTATATTTTCAAGCCTTCGCTGTTAATTATTTTAATATGCATCTCTGTAAATTTCAGCTTTAAAGGATTCAAGGAATACATTAACTATTATCCGCCCGATGTATCAGAAATTGACGAAGCGGCAAAAAAACACGGTTTAAGCAAAGGTATTTCTGAATATTGGACCGCAAAAAAAACAACACTATTATCAAAATATAATATAAAAGTTTTATCTGTTTATGCAGACGGGTACATTATTGAGCTCGGAAATAATATCACTGCTTTTTATAAAGGTAATTTCGATTTTGTAGTGGCTAACGATCTTAATCCTGATATATTACGTAAGACATTTAGGATTAAGGATACCATTAAAACAAAACAGTATACATTATTAGTGGTTGATAAATTTATTTACCCCGAAGGAAAATATGCTCCCGAAACCGTTGTTAAATAACAAAAATTTGTACATTACGTTAACGTAATAATAATGATTTTCGTATTAATATTATCAATACTTTTATAAAATTGTAATAGAATTAAACTGATATATGATAAATAGAGTTGTAAAAAATGCCGCAGAAGCGGTAAAGGATATTACCGATAATATGACCTTATTAGTAGGCGGCTTCGGCTTATGCGGTATCCCCGAAAATTGTATTA
>JBBRHI010000463.1:0-3205 GCA_038222995.1 Bacteroidia bacterium
GGTATAAACACCTTGAACAACTTTTAATATCATTGCATCATTTGCCTATGGAGAAGCAGTCAGAATTGTTAAACAACACTTTTATTGATTGGAAAGGGCCGTTAGAACAGGTAGATGATGTATTGATTATTGGTATCAGGGTATAATTTTACCGTTTTAGGGAATAGTTTTAAGCGTAAAAACACTGTATTTGCTCATAAAAAAGTATCTTTGCCGCCGTGTTATTTCAATTTTACATACTTTTTTTGACGTTTGGGATCATTGATGCCATAGATATTTTTTTGGTAGCAGTTATGCTTTACCAATTGTATAAAATGGTAAAAGGAACGGCCGCCGTAAATATTTTTATAGGCCTTGCTTCCATCTATATTTTCTGGATCATTGTAAGGGCTTTTGAATTTGATATGCTTGGTTCTATACTCGGTAAATTTATTAATGTTGGTGTTATTGCCATTATGGTAGTATTTCAACAGGAAATAAGAAAGTTCCTTTTATACATCGGCTCTAACGATTTTCTTAAAAACAATAACTGGAAAAACGTATTCAGCTTTGCTAAACGCGTAAGCTCAGCGTCAGATTTTGCTTTAGATGTGGATGCCATTGTAAATGCCTGTTTTAATATGAGCGAAACAAAAACAGGAGTACTCATTATTATTTCCCGTAAATCGGATCTTAAGTTTTATGTCAACACAGGTGAGCCGGTTGATTCAGCCTTAACGGATAAAATGCTGGAAAATATTTTTTATAAGAACAGTCCGATGCATGATGGGGCCGTGATCATAAAAGATAATCGCATTGTGGCAGCGCGTTGCGTATTGCCGGTAACCGAAAAAGAAAATTTTCCTTCGCATTTCGGAATGCGCCACCGTGCCGCCGTTGGTATTACAGAAACAACAGATGCCTTGGCAATAACCGTATCAGAACAAACGGGAACAGTATCCTTAACTGAAAAAGGAGAAATTAACTCCAACCTTAATAAAGATAAGCTGCGTTATTTAATTGAGAGAAATACGAAAAGCTGATAAGAGACGAAAGAACGAAGAGACAGGAGAGATTGAACGGAAGAAAGGGAGATAAAAGACATAAGATGAAATATACGTTTTAATTTTCTCTGCCCATTTTAAATAATACAAAAAGTAAAAACAAAGTAACATATATACACTAAGCGGCCTTTGGGCCTTTGCGGTTAATAACAAAAAATAAAAACAATAAATGAATCTTCTTTCAGTAAATCAATTAAGTAAAAGTTTTGGCGATAAAGTCCTTTTTAAAAATATTAATTTCGGCATTAACTATGGTGATAAAGTAGCACTTATTGCAAAAAACGGTTCCGGTAAATCAACCCTGTTTAAAATACTGCAGGGCATTGAAATTCCCGACAGCGGTGATATTGCGTTCCGTAAAGAATTACGAATTTCTTTTTTAAGCCAGGAACCCGAACTGGATGAGAATCATACCATTGAACAAGCCATTTATTCGGGCGACAGTGAAATGGTAAAGACGGCCATTGATTATACACATTTAGTGGAATCACACTATGCTAACCCTACAGAAAAAACAGAAAATCAACTCGACATTTTAACGAACAGGATGAATGATTTGGAAGCATGGAATGTGGAAACACAAATTATGCTTGTGTGTGCTAATTTAGGATTAAACGATTTGCAGCAACAGGTTAGTACCTTAAGCGGCGGACAAAAAAAACGACTGGCATTGGCACAGGTTATTTTAAATGAACCCGATCTTTTAATAATGGATGAGCCTACTAACCATTTAGATGTAACGGTTATTGAGTGGCTGGAAGAATATTTGCGCAGCTATAAAAAAAGTATTTTACTGGTAACGCATGATCGTTATTTTTTAGATGAAGTATGTGACCGTATTATTGAAATTGACGATCATTCCTTATTTGAATACAGGGGAAAGTTTGATTATTACATGGAGAAAAAAGCGGAGCGAATGATGATGCAGGCTTCTGAACTCGATAAAGCAAAAAATCTATATAAGCGTGAGTTGGAATGGGTTCGTAAACAGCCTCGTGCGCGTACTACTAAATCAAAATCTCGGGTAGATGCTTTTTATGATGTAGAAGCTAAGGCAAGGAAGAAGAGCGTTGAGAAAAAAATTGAATTAAGCGTAAAGGTGGAACGCATAGGCAGTAAAATTATTGAAGTTCATAATTTGAGAAAAGCCTTTGGTGATAAAAAAATACTGGAACCTTTTACATACACATTTATTAAAGGAGAAAAAATTGGTATTGTGGGGCCGAACGGAATTGGTAAGAGTACGTTTATTAATATGCTGCAAGGTATTGAACCGCCCGATACCGGCACGGTAACGGTGGGCGATACGATCGTGTTCGGATATTATTCGCAAAAAGGGATACAGGTAGCGGACGATAAACGTGTGATAGAAGTAGTAAAAGACATAGCAGAATTTATTCCTTTAGCTAACGGCACATCTTTAAGTGCATCGGCATTACTGACACGGTTTAACTTTGCACCCGAAGTACAATACGGCCACGTGAGTAAATTAAGCGGAGGTGAAAAACGTCGGTTGTATCTATTAACTGTATTGGTTAAGAATCCGAATTTCTTGATTCTTGATGAGCCTACAAACGATTTGGATATTATAACGCTGCAAACGCTGGAAGAATTTTTATTGGATTTTCAAGGTTGTGTATTAATAGTATCGCATGATCGTTATTTTCTTGACCGATTAGTAGATCACGTATTTGCTTTTGAAGGCAATGGTGTGGTAAAAGACTTCCCGGGTAATTACAGCGAATACCGCCAATGGAAATACGATACCGAAGATGAAGCGGAAGAATTAGCAAAAGAACAAAAGAAAATAGAAGAAAATAAAGAGGAGAAGGTAGTTTCTGCGGTTACACCCGAAGTAAAAAATACTGAAAACACTTCCGCGAAAGTCATAACCCTTGAAAAGAAAAAGTTATCCTTTAAAGAGCAAAAGGAATTGGAAACATTAGAAACGGACCTCGCACAATTGGAAAAACGTAAAACAGAAATTGAGTCTTTATTGGCAGGTGGTTTAACAGATGCTGACGAAATTCAAAAGATTTCATTAGAATTTAATATAATTTCTGCTTCTATTGATGAAAAAACCATGCGTTGGTTAGACCTGCAGGATTAATTGCGGCAAGAGTTGTATAACATTAGTTCATGGATGGCAATAATGTGTACCG
>JBBRHI010000464.1:0-3203 GCA_038222995.1 Bacteroidia bacterium
TATTACCGGTTGCATTAAACTTAACGATTATTTATAAGTCTAAAACCTGATGAAAAAAAGGTATTACCTGCTCATTTTTTTAAGTTGTTTATCCCTTGTTGCTTTTTTAAGTAATCGTTACTTATATATACATCGTTTTGAAGGATACTTATATACCGAAGCGCTTAATATCAATCAATTTTACGATGTTAATGAAAGCTGCAGGATCCAGTCTTTTGAAAAAAAGAACGCGCATCAACTCCTGATCAAAGTACTTCCGGTTAATAACAACGCCCGCTGGATAATTATTGACTCCGCAAAAAATAGTATCCCGGAGTCGGGCCCGTTCCCTACAATATCATTAAAAGAAGGCACTCATTTTTACGAGTTTTATAATCAAACATCACCCGACACTATAAAGCTGGAAGTGGAACTTGATAAAGATAATTCAGTATCTGTTCCTTTAAGCAACATTCCTTTAATTGAAGAAGAACTGATCCCTTTAAGTAAATGGACTGAATTACCGCATTCTGTTTCTCAAAAAGAAATTGAGGATACTAAAAAAATAATCAGAGACAGCATACCTATTTACCCGTCTGACAATACGGTAACACGAATTATAAAAGTGGGAGTCTTTTTATTGAAAGAATTAAAACCTCATCTGGGTGCGCCCTTAGACAGTATCAAGCACCTTACGCCATTAAATCAGTTTAAGCTTGCCGTTGAAAAAAATTATGACATTGATTGTGCCGATTATGCTGATATCTATTTTTTATTTGCCAATTGTGCAGATATTCCAACAAGGCGTATCGGTGTTGCCGGGTGGATGGGCGACATTCCAATATCCGGCCATGTATTTGATGAAAGCTATGTGCCCGAGCAGCAACGCTGGGCTTTTGTAGACCTCACCTCCGAAAAAATAACAGTAACCAATGCAGCCGATAAGGTGCTTAATACCGCCGATCTGATAATGGCTAATGCCGAAGGCCTTATTACAGGTTTAAAAGTGCTTACTTTAAAAAATAATAAACCTGCATTGGTTAATTATGAAACGATGAATCTTTCTGAAATGGAGTATTTAAAACCGACCGCTAATTTATATTATATTAAAAACGATATTAATGAAAATATGTCTTTTAAAGAAAGCTTTAAAGAATACCTGAGCCGCCAAAGCCATTACGGGGTTTATTATTCAAACACCATTATAGTGGATAACAGTAAACATTATTTTAAAATGTATGTATTTTATACCTCGCTGGTAATTTGGTTTGCGTGGTTAAGTTTACTTTTGGTTTTAGGGATATCTTTTTTATTTCGTGTATTTTTAAAGTTTTCAAAAAGCAATTAATTGTGCTTTATCGCTGCAGAACGTTTACCGCCTTCGCCCGTATTTTGATGTGTGATGTTACAGCCGGTGTTTTTTATTATTCTAATTTCTTTGATGAGATGTAAAACCACCCATAACTTTTTGCATGATTTTTATTTTTCCCCATCTTGGAACTGTTCGTAATAAATACACCAAAAGTTTTGTGAGTAACCCGGGCAGAACAAATGATTTTTTTCCTAATGCTTTTAGAATAGGTGCTCCCACTTCGGAAGGTTTTAATGACATGGTCATTTTCATATTAGCTCTTTGTCCAAACCCGCTTTCAACCGGTCCGGGAGCTGCCGCTAAAACGTCAACGCCATAAGGCTTTAATTCTACTGCTAAGGCCTCGGCTAATGTTTGAACATATGCTTTACTCGCCGCATAGTTTGCAGAGTAAGGAACACCCTGAAAGGCAACCATAGAACTCATTAAAATAATACCCCCACGCTTTTGTTGAACAAATTGCCGGCTGTAATAATGAGTTAAGACCAATAAAGCTTCGCAGTTCACCCTTAACATATTCGTTTCTGAATGTATTGAACCTTCAATGAATAAACCTGAAGTTCCATAACCTGCAGAAATAACTAATAAACCAACGTTTAATCCACTCGCCGCTTCAATAATTTTATCAATTTCTTCGCTTTCCGAAACATCAGCAATAATGGATTTTACTTTAACACCATATTTTTGTCGGAGTTTTTTTTCAACGTCCAATAATTTAGCCGACTGTCTTGAATTGATAATAAGGTTTAAACCTGCTTCTGCTAGTTGAGTGGCCAATTCAAGCCCTATACCTGAAGATGCGCCTGTAACTATTGCCCACTGACCGTATTTCTCTTTTAATCTTTTTTGCTCGTTTGATGAGAGTTGCATGATGAATTAGGTTTAATTTACACTGATTTTTACAGTGCAAAATTGCAAAGACAGCCTCTTTAAAACGATAACAAATGTTTATACTTTTAAATTTCCTGTTTTTTTAACCTGCTTAAATGCACCGGTGTAATTCCTAAATAGGACGCTATCATATGTTGAGGAACACGGTTATGTATATTCGGGAAAACATCTGTAATACTGTCGTAGCGTTGCCTTGGTGTTCTTGCATACATATTTTTAAGGCGGTCGTCTTGATAAATAAAATAGAATTCGGCAATCAGGCGCCCCATTTTTTGTCCTTCTTTTAAGTTTTTGTAGCCCCATTCTATGGCAGAACGAGGCAGGACTACCACATGTGTTTCTTCTAAAGCTTGTAAACTATATAAAGAAGGCTGTTTTTGAATAAAATTGGAATAGTCCGCAATAAACTGATTTTCCAATGCAAAATGTACAGTGTGTTCCGTTCCCTTATTATCGGTTACTAAAACTCGGATAAGTCCTTTGTTGATAAAAAATATTTCGTTCGGAATCACGCTTGGTAGGCTTACGGTTTGTTGTCGTTTAAATGTTTTGGTAACGGTTTGATTAAGGAAGTCGTTTAATTCCTCTTCCGAAATGCTGATCATCTGTTTCATCACCTGTTTTATTTGCTCCATTTACTTCTGTCAATTTTAACATGTTCCGTCGGTCACCATTACCCTTAACGGCTAGGTGGTTTGCAGTTGTCAGACTTTAATATACCTCGCCGTTCGTATTCAGCAAAATGATGATAAAACAAAGATTTCTTAATGCCTATATTTCTGTATAACAGGGTAAAGCGAAGTAAAAAAACTCGGCGTTTACAAGGCAATAAAGTTTACTTTCAACTTACCCGTAAGCCTCCCGTTGCACTTAGCTGATGTTAGCCTCTCAACTTTAATTAAAAATTAATCCCTAAAGTCAGGGCATTTTGCAAATACATATCCTTTCTTTTCTCCATTTT
>JBBRHI010000465.1:0-3198 GCA_038222995.1 Bacteroidia bacterium
TATGAGTCGTCACATATTCGTTAAGCTTAATCGTGGATGTAATGGGCATACCGTCATACGGAGGCCCTGAAGTGCCGCATAAGGATGTAGTAGTACCGTTAGTTCTTGCAACTACTGCGCTGCCTCCGTCCCCAAAATATAGTGTATCATAACATCTGTCGGCCAGGTTAGGGCTGCCAATGTTAGTGTACGTCGTAATTTTAATTCTATATGTATACCCGGATATCCATTGGTAGGTAATTTCACCTGCCCTGTTATGTGTTGCTTTAGCTGTATAAAAGAAGCTAAGGCTTATGGAAAGAAATAAAAGGTAACGCCACTTTAACATGATAAATAATTTTATTGTTTGATGATTTTTTTAGTAATGGTTTGATCATTTGTTGTGATCTTAATAAAGTAAATGCCCGGTGTAATGCCTTCAAGGCTAAATTTTACAACAGATTGGTTATTTAAAGATTGGTTATTTAAAATTGCTTTCACTTTTCTGCCCGTCACATCAGACAACTCAATAGCATATAGATCTTTTGTAACGTAATCAAACGAAACGCTACACGCCTCATAAGTTGGATTAGGGTAAATGTTGATACCTGCATCACTCAACGTTATTTCTTTTATCCCTACACTGAGTTGATTCGAAGAAATGTTAGACACATAGCTTGTGGAGCCATCAGTATATTCCGCCAACACAAGATAGCTGTAATCCTGACTTACAGAAAGAGGGTTACCGTTATTAAAATCAAAGAACATGGTATCATTAACATCACTATGTGTAAACCCTATATAAGTATAACCGGTATAAGCGGGCGGTGCCGTTTCCCTGCTACTATGTGCCCATGTGGATATTCCTGTTTTTCTGTAAATACCATAACGCAAGAAAGGATTACTTCCGGCTGTGGAATAGTTAACAGGCTTAACCCAATTTAATCGTATAAAACTATTAGCAGGTGTTGTAATTAAATTGCGGGGTGCATGAGGTATAATTTTTACATTAAATGTTTTGTAATCTACAAGGCTTATTTGCGGGTCCTGATCTTTTAATTTAACGGTAACATGGTATGGTAATCTGCGCACATTATCATACGTTGTATGCCAGCTGAATAAGCCTGCTGTATTACCTGTTGCATTGGTAGTAGTAAATATTGCCGAGCTCGAACCCATATTAAATGGCTCGCCCTGCAAAGAAAGCGTTATAAGTTCTCCATCAACATCAAAGCCTGTAATGGTATTAGTGTAATTAGTTGTTGCTAAAATACAGCTGTCAATATTATTAATAGAAATTTGCGGCGGGTTATTGTTACAAACTCCTATATCTACCTGCATATCGCGGATAATATATCCCACCATGCTGTAAGTGCCCCCAATTAAGCGCCATTCTTTTATAAGCATTGCAAAGTTATACTCACCTTGTTGTTGCGGTTGGCACCAATTAACCGTGCCTGTAAATGGATCTACATTAAATATACCGCCTGTACCCGGCAAAGGATACAAATAACCCGGGCATATTACACCGGCTGTTCCGCGGCATGGCGTAAGTTCATAAGATATGCTGTCACCGTCAACATCATATGCGCCGGGATTATGATAAAAGCAGTGTCCTACACAACCCTGATCAATAGGAGGAAATGTGAGAACAGGAGAATTATTAGGGCCTTGGAAAGCGGAGATCACTAAATAGGATTCGATATAAAAAACCTGGTTCACGGAATTGGGTAAGTTAATAATACCCGCGTTCCTGTTAGGATCTGTCATACTCATTAAATAATTTCCGGGGCCGGGAAACGTATGTGTTGTTTCGTACTCGTTCCGCTTTAATAAGGACGTAATTGCTACACCATCAAAAGGAGGGCCTGAAGCACCACCACATAAAGAGGTGGTGGTGCCGTTGCTTCTTGCTACTACAGCACTTCCTCCGTCCCCAAAATATAATGTATCATAACATCTGTCGGCCAGGTTAGGGCTGCCAATGTTAGTGTACGTCGTAATTTTAATTCTATACGTATACCCGGATATCCATTGGTAGGTAATTTCACCTGCCCTGTTATGTGTTGCTTTAGCAGAAAAGAAAAAACCGACCATTAAAACCAACAGTAAGATGTAACGTCCTTTAAACATAAAAACTTTATTAGTTTGAAAATTATTTTGAGATGAAATGATGAATTAACAGTTCTACTATTGCTATTAAAGATACAAAAAAAATATAATGAGACCGTTAAATTAAGGATTTTACAAGTAAATGAAATAATACACGCAAAGTCAAATTTTATCCGGACTTTATTTTATAATTATTTAACTAAAACCGGGTTTAACAACGCTTTTAGTGGTAATTTTACTGCCTTAATACCAAAACCAAAATGAGCTCTCACCACCAAGGTCATTTAAACAAAGTTACCGCGGCCGGTCTTTTAGTTACGCTCGGCATTATTTATGGTGATATAGGTACTTCTCCTCTTTACGTTATGAAAGCTATTGTTGGCGACAGACAAGTGAATGCCGATGTGATTATAGGGGGCATGTCGTTGGTGTTTTGGACACTTACTTTACAAACTACCATTAAGTACATTGTTTTTACTTTAAAAGCGGATAACAAAGGCGAAGGCGGTATTTTTGCCTTATACGCCCTTATTAAAAAAGCCAAGCGCAAATGGCTTATTTTTCCTGCAATTATAGGCGGCTGTTGTATTCTGGGAGAAGGCATTATTACGCCGCCAATCTCAGTAGCATCGGCCGTGGAAGGATTAAAATTAATACCGCGTTTCAGCAGCATCCATACTATTCCCATTGTTATTGCCATTATTACACTTTTGTTTTTTGTGCAACAATTCGGCACTAAGCTTATCGGTAAATTTTTCGGGCCTGTTATGTTGGTATGGTTCCTTGCCCTTGGTATTACGGGTTTTATAGGCCTATCTCATAACTTTACCGTTTTAAAAGCGTTAAATCCGTATTACGGCTTGCATTTATTATTTACGCATAAGGGTGCGTTTTGGTTATTGGGCGCGGTATTCCTTTGCACCACCGGGGCAGAAGCTTTATATTCTGACATGGGGCATTGCGGCCGAAAGAATATTCGCATCAGCTGGATCTTTGTAAAACTTATGCTGGTATTAAACTACATGGGTCAAACAGCATGGCTGGTTTCCATGGATGGAAAAACACTGGCAGGAAGTAATCCCTTTTACGCTATTATGCCTCAATGGT
>JBBRHI010000466.1:0-3197 GCA_038222995.1 Bacteroidia bacterium
CAGACGAGAAAGTGTCTAAATAATTATCATGATAATTTAACGGAACAAATCCAATTCCCATTGCCAATACCTTGCAAAGTGGGTGTATACATACTTTATGAGAAAGAAATTATACAACATTAAATACTTCCACGGTCTCGATTCATTTCTATCTGAAGAAAAAAGAGCTATCCTTGAAACCTTTGGAAAGGTAACAGCACCTGTTTTTAATTACAAGGAACCCGGTGCATTGCAAAGCATCAACGACTCGTTTGATGAAATCCTTCCCGATACTATTTTAATTGGTAGCAGCTTTGGTGGATACATTGCTAGCGTAACTTCTACTGCCTATGATATTCCCTGCCTGTTGTTTAATCCTGCTCTTAAATACAGAGAAGTGGAGGAAACTTTACAGGAACCTTTTGACCCGAATATAAAAAGCCTGTCTTACATAGTACTTGGTAGAAAGGATGAAATAATTAATTGTGATGAAAACTTAAGTCTTATAGATAAATATTATAAAGCTGTTACAAAAGTTATTATTGAAGAAAATATGAGCCATAGAATACCGGTAGACATTTTTAAGAAGCATGTTGAATTATTTTTTAAGAAACTTCATACAAAATGAATTAAAAACCTAGAATGATACTATTATGAAAAACGAATTTTCTATTGATGAAAAAAATGAACAATTCATTCGTGCTATAAATTTCCATTTAAATGATTTTTCCTTTGAAAAATATAAAAATAAATTACGTTATCCGGTTTCAGTAACAAGAACATCTGTTAACATAGAAGACAGACAACTAAATTTTAGTATTTCTTGTAGGCTTAGTAAAGACGATAATGGCGTGCTTAAGGATTGTACGATATATATTAAGGAAACCGGAACTAACTAAACATTATGGATATTGGTGAAAAGCAGCGGAAACAGGAAAAGAATTTTGCGCATACTATTACGATTGTATTTCTTCTTATAGGTGCATGGTTTATAAAGCAAAATGCAGCACTGGATAAAGAAAAGATAACTGGTTTAAAGCAGCCAATGGATACTTTTGATAAAGCGGGTTGTTTAGTTATCGTAGTCTTGGTTTCGTTATTAGCTATCGGAATTATTATTGTCAGTTTGGTCTGAATATATGAACTTATTACTGGTAATAATATCTCCTAAGGCAGAATAGCTTTAGTAACTAATAAGAAAATTATACTTTTTGTAAATCTTACACTTGACCACACACAAATTATAAAACGATTGCGGCTAATTGTACTTTCAGCTTCAAGCACTTACTTTAAATTTTATATATAACTCTTTACAAAAACTGACTATCTTGTTCGATAATAAACCGCTAGGGACCACCGAAACGGACTTCAAGGAAAAATCACCTTGAAGTCCATCTTTTCCTCCTCCTGTAATGCTATTCAGACGGGCGTTAAGAAGAAATACAGAATTTAATTTTGTGGTTCGAGTTTGGTCTTTTTGCTTATTATAATAGATTCCGTCTTTAAATAGCAATTTTTGTATTTTTTGTTTTGCATGAAAATTACCTGAACTCCATAGAACATTGAGTTTTGTGGAGATTTCAATGGACCGATTTATGTAATATTCAAGGTTCGAGGCACTAATTGGGCAGTTGCTAATTTGTTGCTCGATTTCCCAAGTTTCCTGTTTGAACTTTGTATTGAACTTGCTGTACAAATCAGTGGTTATTTCCTCATTTATGTATCTTTCCTCTAGTCTCTCTGTTTTCTTTTTTATCTCCATTAATTGCTTTTGGAACGCTTCATTAATCTTATCCCTGTCCTCGTTTATCTGACTGTAAATCATTTTCATCTGTAGTTTAAAAAGAGGAATATATTTCTCATCTAAACTTATCTCACTTAGAATTTCCTCAAATTTTTTGTGCAATTGCATAGCACTTTTATTACAAGAGCATTTTTTACTATTATCACATTTATAGTAATACAGACCTTTCGCTTTTGCTAAGTAGCCTCGCAAATGTTCACCACAATTATCACATTTAAAAAATAGTTTTAAGGGTGTCTTTTCAAAATGAGGGTTTTGGGTAAGTCCATAATCTCTAAACTTAACATCATTCACTTTTAAAAATATTTCTTTGGACACCAATGCTTCATGCTTACCATCCACCATTTCTCCGCCCAAAGCTTTATGAGAAAGTAAGCCGCAGTAAAAAGGATTTCTAAATATCCCACCAAGTGTTTTAACTGATGTCTTTACCCCATGTGCATTTAATCTGGCAACTATTTCCGTGTTACACATATTCTCATTTGCTTTCCACAGAAATGCTTTACGTAACACTTTACCTTTTTCATTTAATTCTATGAAACGTTCTCCATTTCTTCTTGCATTGTCATAACCAAAGGGTGCTTTGGTACACCATATTCCTGTGAGCAGTTTCTCTCTTGTTCCCGCCATAGATTTTTGCTTCCGTAAATCGTTATCATACTGCCCAAAAAGAAATAGAATGTTTTGTTGTAAAATACCGGAAGGATTGGAGGTATCAATTGGCTGGGTTACAGAAATGATTGATATGCCTAATTCTCTTAACTGTCTTGAAAGCCAGATGGCATTATCGCCTGTGCGGCTAAATCTTTCTAAGCTGTAAACAATGATGTAAGAAACTTTAGTTTTTGCCTTTTTGGAGAAGTCTATCATCTTTTGAAACTGCTTGCGTTCATCACTTGCAGCAGATTCATACGTGCCACCAAAGTAGGACAGAACATCATACCCATGTTTTACAACATATGCTTCACATCCCTTGCGCTGTGTTTCTAAACTGAGGTTATTATCTGCCTGCTCTTTTGTAGATACCCTTGTATAAATAACACAGTTATTTGATTTTTTCAGCTTTGCAATTTCTGCGCCTTTTGCAAATTTTATCATCGAATCGTTTGGTACCATACTAATAGGTTTTAAAACACAAATATATTGATAATCAACATTTTAAGTTAATTAATTTAGTTTAAGCAGCTTTGCACTTAACCATTTCTTGGTTTAGTTCATTGGTCACTAGTTCATACGTAATTAGGGAGAGAATGTGAAGGCTGTTAATGATTTGCTGCACTTCATCATCTGTTTTATTTTCAAAACCTGAAAATGATCTTACCTGCTTTTCTGTAAGAAATAATTGTTTGCCTTTTTCGGGTTTGTTTTCTGCAAGCCAGTTGTCTAAATTGATAATATTTGCCATTATATGTTT
>JBBRHI010000467.1:0-3191 GCA_038222995.1 Bacteroidia bacterium
TCTTTTTTATACAAATGATAAATGTGTCCTATCAGTGGTTCAAATGAAAGCTCGGCGGTATAAATCTTCTCCGACATTTCAACACGTTCCCTAAGCTCATTAGCCTGTTGGGCAAGCAGCTCCACCTGCTTTTGAATTTGACTCATTTGAATATTTGTTTGCTCCCGCATAGCAGTAAGCGCCCTCGATTTTATTTTACCGTTATCTTCCGGCTTAATAACAATACCGCCCACATGGTGCGGGTAAGCTAATAAGCCCGGGTTTTCGGCTGTTTTATCTTTATCAATCGGGTTTTTAAATTCCATACATAAAAAGGTGTTTATAATTTGTATAGTTACAACATATAAATGCTAAGCTTGTTTAAGTCGTTAAATAGTGTTCATGTAGTAAAGGGAATTATATATGGTTTTATTGTACGACAATTTACAAAATTACTTCTATACCGGTTTTTAAAAAAAAACAGTATTTTAGAGAGCACATTATTGTAAATTGACGGAAAAGCAGGATATTTATTTTTATTTAAAAAAGCACTGGGGCTATAATTCTTACAGGCCTTTACAGGAAGACATTATTCTTTCGGTATTGAATAGAAAAGATACCCTGGCGCTTTTACCTACCGGTGGCGGCAAATCAATTTGCTTTCAAGTTCCAGGCCTTGTTACGGGAGGTACCTGTCTGGTAGTTTCTCCGCTTATAGCTTTAATGAACGACCAGGTTCAAAATTTAAAAAGCAGGGGCATCAGCGCAGTGGCAATTACTTCGGTTATGAATGCCAAAGAAATTGATATTGCCTTAAACAATGCAGCGTTCGGGCATGTACAGTTTTTATATGTATCGCCTGAGCGCATTGCCAATGAAACCTTTCGCCGGCGCTTATCTTATTTACCTATAGGGTTGATTGCGGTAGATGAAGCGCATTGTATTTCGCAATGGGGCTATGATTTCCGGCCCAGTTATTTACAAATTGCCGAGCTGAGAGAATATTTTCCGGCCGTAAACATTATTGCAGTTACAGCCTCGGCTACAAAAGAGGTAGTAGAAGATATACAACAAAAATTAAATTTTAAAAGCCCCGGTGTTTTTCGTCAATCGTTTGAGAGAGAAAATATCCGCTACATTGTTCAGCAGGAAGAAAATAAATACGAGCGCTTATTAAAAATCATTAAAAATGTAGGAGGCTCCGGAATTATATATGTTCGCAACCGAAAAAAAACGCAAGAAATAAGTAAGTGGCTAACACAGCAAAATATTTCTTCCTCCTTTTATCACGCCGGTATCAATGCGAACGAGCGCGCCTCTATTCAGCAAAATTGGATCGATAACAAATCACAGATCATAGTTGCCACTAACGCGTTCGGGATGGGAATAGATAAGCCGGATGTGCGTTTTGTAGTACACATGGATTTGCCCGAAAGCCTTGAAGCGTATTTTCAGGAAGCGGGCAGGGGCGGGCGCGACGGGAAACCGGCCTTTGCCGTATTGCTGTGTAATTTACAGGATGTTGAATCGTTGAAGCAACAGTTTGAAGAAAAGACACCATCGGTTGAAGAAATTAAGCAAGCATACCAAGCAATATTTAATTATTACCAGATACCGGTAGAAAGCGGTGAAGGGCTGTCCGTTAGTTTTAATATGGACGATGTAACGCGCAATTATAATTTAAAGCCCATCACCTTATTTAATTCCATTAAGAGTTTAGAGAAAGAAGGGTATCTTTCTTTTTTAGACAGCGGCTATGAGCCGCCTAAAGTGATGATGCTGATGGGAAAGGAAGACTTGTATAGGTTCCAGTTAAAATTTCCGAGCTACGAACCCTTAATTAAAACTTTGCTTAGAAGCTATGGGGGCCTTTGGGAGCAGTATGTATATATTAAAGAAAAGGACCTGGCCTATCGTACAAAATATTCTGAATCCCTTTTACAGCAACAATTGGAAGTATTGAATAAGCAAGGCGTGTTATCTTTTATTCCGCAAACTACCCTGCCGAAATTAATTTTTTTACAAAACCGCTTAAATTTAAAGCATCATAGCATCAGTTTAATTAATTACCCCATTCTCAAACAAAAGGCCTTGAACCGTTTAAATAGCGTGGTGAAGTATGTAACAGAAACGCATATTTGCAGGAGCCGGTTACTGCTTTCTTATTTTAATGAAACCGATTATAAAGATTGCGGGTATTGCGATGTATGCATCGAAAAGTATAAGGCAGTATTAAGCACCGACAAAGGCTTGGAGGAACAGATCAGGATAGAAGCGTCCAATCAAAAACTGAAACTGGATGAGCTGGTAAAACATTTTCCGTCGGTTAATACTAAACGGATCACTACACTAATTAATACGATGATCGATGACGGAACACTGTCTATTGATAAAAATAAATTTATTTCAGTTAATTTAATATGACAGGCACCCTTTATTTATTACCCGCCGGTTTAGGCGACTGCGACCTTAAAGAGGTCCTTCCTCAAAAGAATTTTGACCTGATTAAAACGCTGACGTATTTTATTGCGGAAAATGCGAAAGAGGCACGCGCCTTTTTAAAGCAATGCAGTTACCCTGAAATAAGCAGGGCAGAGTTTTCGTTGATTAACCAACATGCTAAACGCGAAGAACTTATTTCTTTTTTAGGACCGTTAATGCAGGGAAATAATATGGGATTAATGAGTGACGCCGGTTGTCCGGGTATTGCGGATCCCGGAGCAGAAATTATAAGTATAGCACATCAAAAAAACATTAAAGTAGTGCCGTTAGTGGGGCCGAGCTCTATTGTGCTTTCAATAATGGCAAGCGGCTTTAACGGACAAAATTTTGCATTTGTAGGTTATTTGCCTATTGATAAACCGGAGCGCGCAAAAAGGATAAAAGAATTAGAACAACTTACTGTAAAGCATAAGCAGGCTCAGTTCTTTATTGAAACGCCGTACCGTAATCAAAGTATGTTTGATGACCTGGTAAAAAATTTAAACCCTTCTTCAAAATTATTAATAGCTACCCATATTACGTTGAGTGATGAAAACATTACCGTGAAGACTGCGGCGGCTTGGAAAAAAGAGCCCGTACCCGGTTTCCATAAAAAGCCTACTATTTTCGGGATCTATTTTGAGTAATAACAAGATCATGAATCTTTAAATGCTTTTTAAAGCTTATTAATATGGACTTACGCTAGATACAGCATCCGGCAAATGAATGTA